>CAZEQP010000569.1:0-3128 GCA_964514345.1 uncultured Candidatus Obscuribacterales bacterium | reverse complement strand
ATTGTCTCAGTGACAGGAATGGGTTCTGGTGTGGGTTCCGGCAGTAGAACGGGTGTAGGCTCCGGCTCTGGAACAGGAGGCGGTGTCTCAACTACTGGCTCAATGACCGGCTCTGGTTGTGCTGCCGATTCAACAACGACGGGTTCTGGCTCAACAACAGCCGGTTGCGGTTCAGCACTAGGTTCTGGTGTTGGCGTTATATCCGCAACAACCGGCAACGGCTCGGGAACTGGTTGAGGTTCAACAACGGGTTCTGGCTCTGGAATAACAACCGGCTCTGTAATTGGTTCCTGAATTTGCTCTTGAATCGGCTCGGGCACCTGCGCTGTTTGCGGTTCTACAACAGGCATATCTTCTTCGACAACAACTTCCTCTTTCACCACCTCAACAGGAGGCGGCGCGACAGGTCTTCGTCTCAACGACCGCTCGTTGATAATTGCAGCCGGCATCTCGATAAATTCTGATACTTGCCCACGGTTAAATGGATCTGATGGAGGACTTATTCCTTTATGCGGATCCGGTGGTGGTGCCTGAATAACCGGCTCCGGTACCGGCTCTTGCACTGGTTCTTGAACTACCGGAATAACCGGTTCAGCTCTTTTATAGTTTGATTTGTTTGTAGTCTGAGGTGTGAGCGCCGGTTTGTTTTTTGGTGCGCTGTGCAAATCGGGTATTACAACTGGTGGCGCCGGCTCAGGCTCAGGAATGAGTGGAGCAGGCTCCGGCAATTGCGGTGGCGCCGGGGTTTGCACAGGAGCTTGCATGACAGGTTGTGGGGGTGATGGAGGTGGAGGCAGATCCACTGGTACCGCTTTTGGTTCCGGCATATATGTTTCAAATCGCTTTATAGCAGCCTGATATGCTGATGGTTGCATGAGTTTGGATTCGAGCAAGAATCCTGATACCGGCACTGCTTTATCTTCATACGCTCTGGGATAGGAAACATACAAAAGCTCCTTGGCTCTGGATATGGCTATCAGAAACAGTCTTCGCTCTTCATCGATATCGGTGAATCCGGCGGTTGGAAATAATCCATCGGCCATACCTACAAGAAAAACAATGGGGAATTCATGCCCTTTGACGAATTCTGCGCCCATCAAATTTATTGAGCTTCTCTCTCCTTTGTCCTGGCCGGCTTTATTCATGTTGTCCCAGGAGCGGACGTAGTCATCTACTGTTTTGAATTTCCTTGCCTGTTCTTCCATTTGCTCGACTCGAGCCAGCGGTTCATATAGTACATTGGGCGGTATTTTGGCTGCTTTGTATACTTCATGCAGTTTCTGACTGCGCTTGAACATTGAGATGGCTTCTGCCGGCGACAAGCTTTCTTGATTCATGGTGCGGATGACTCGCACTAAATCGTTTAGATCTTTGCAGGCGGCGTCTTTGGTTGCTTCGTGATAAATTTCAATCGCTTTCAAAAATGAAAGGTTATTCGCTTCACCAAAACCGGCAATAGTAGTAGAAAGTTTGGACAGCTTTTGATCAAGCTCTCTGGATCTGAGTTGGCAGATTCGCTCAAAACTGGCTTTGGCTTTGGGTCCATCCGGGTCCATAACAAGACGCAAGAATGCCATGACGTCGCCGGCTTCATCCGGGATTAAGTTGGAAACTTGATCTAGACTGGAGCATGGAATATTGTTTTTAAATAACGCTTTTTCCAGATAGGGCACATATTTTTGTGTGCGCCAGATTATGACTATATCGGAGGGCTTTTTGCCTCCGCTAAGCAAGATGCCGATTTCAGAGGCTACCCAGTCGGCTTCTGCGTCTTCATCGACCAGTTCTTTGGGTCCGATCACTGCGTTGCCGGTCAGGGCTCTGATACCGGCACTGGTGTCTTTGGCGATGAATCGTTTCTGGATATTTTGGCTGAAAGAACGCGCATGCTCTACCAGAGCCGGGTGTGCACGCCAGTTTTTTTCAAGGACGTAACATCTGGCATTGGGCAGCCGAATTGAAATCTCAGACAACACGTGCGGCATGCCGCCTTTGCTTTCATTGACAGCTTCGTCTTCATTTCCTGACAGATAAAGATTATCCTGAGGAAAAGCCAGGAGGCGGCACATCAATTCTTGTGCGGGAGTACATTCCTGATATTCGTCGACAAGAACAAAGTCAAATTTGTGGGCATAATTTTGTCTCACTTCTTTGCTGTTAGCTAGAAGCTGAGCGCTGAGCGAGATTGTGTCGTCGTTGTCTATTTTATTGCTTTTTTTCAGAGCGTCATCGTAACCCTGATAGATTTTGGCCAGGAATTTCTCACCATCTGTTTGCGCTGTCTGACTTATGATCTCAGCGCTCACCATATTGGCTTTGTAGAGCGAGATAAGACCGCCCACAGAAAGTTCGTCTACTTCGTGTTCAAGCAGCTCAAGATGGACCGGGTCCATTTCTGATTTGACTTTGCGCAGCACTCTATCCAGTACTCTTTGTGGATTCGCTTCTATTTTTAGAGGCGGCTTGCGCCCGGCCAGGACGGCGTTTTCTTTTAAAACTCTGTATCCAAAATCGTGCCAGGGAGAAATATTCAGTTTCTGGGCAGTGGCGGCGTCGCTCAGGACTTCAATCTGGCTTCTAAGAATATTGGTCGTTTCATCAGAATACGAAAACACGATGACACGCTCGGGATTCACGCCCTGAGAGAGTAAATAGCTGATGCGATAGGCTATACAGCTTGTTTTGCCCACGCCGGGATATCCGGTTACGGCTATGGGACCAGCACCATGGGTGATGGCAAGTCGTTGCACGTCGTCGTCTACAGGCAGTTCCGGCACTTTTATTTCGCCGCGTCCTGAGACCAGCCTGCCCACAGCTGAGCGTTTTCTGCCCTGCTCGAATGACTGCTGGACTGCGTCTGCACATTCGGTCAGATTGCCGTCAATCTCGGCATTGGTCAGGCGCAATATTTTCCAACCGTCACTCAACAGTACAAGATGTTTTTTGGCTCTGGGATCTTGTTTGCCCGGCACATCGATATAAGCGAGACGGTCAAATTCTATTGCCAGCCGGTTGCTTTTTTCGCTCAATGACATGTCGATGACCTAATCGCCGAGCACTTGTTGGGAGACGCCTGGCACCTCTCTGTCTCTGAGACAATTGCAGGGCGTAGATCCGGACTGGAGCAT
>CAZEQP010000568.1:0-3131 GCA_964514345.1 uncultured Candidatus Obscuribacterales bacterium | reverse complement strand
CTGTCACTTTGCACGATAAATGCGACATTTTTTTGCGCGCTATTTGCGACATCCGACCGGATTTTTTCAAATTTTTGCGTCCCGGAGGTATCTATATAGAGTAGTAAAATGTATGCCAAAAATTTCCGCAACATAGCGGATTGATTTTCCTTCTTTCAAAAGTTTTCTGGCCATTTTTAGCTGTTCCATCGTCATCTTTCCCGGTCGACCGAATTTCACACCACGCTCTAGAGCCGCTCGCCGTCCTACATCTGTTCGGTCTCTAATCAGATCTCTTTCAAATTCAGCCAGACCAGCGAACACGGTCATTACTAATTTGCCGGTAGTAGATGTGGTATCAGCCCATGGTTCAGTTAGTGATTTGAACGAGGTACCCTTCTCTTTCAAAATTTCTACAGTATCTAGAAGCAGTCTTGTGGATCGAGCTAATCGATCAAGGCGCCAAATTATCAAAACATCATCTTTGCGCAAGTGTTCCATCATCTTCCGAAACTCAGGTCTATCGCGGCCAGCACCTGAAACCTTTTCTTGATAAATTTGCTTGCAGCCAGCGCGTCTTAATGCCTGCAACTGTATATCCAGGCTCTGGTCTTTTGTAGATACCCTTGCATAGCCTATCTTCACGAAAATATTTTCCTCTTGGATTAGCGAAACTTATAGCTTTGAGTTTCTCTTTCACTTCAATCTTTTGCTAATGTAGCAATGCGGATTTGGGCGCCTATTCTGCTTTTATCAAAACTCGGGATTTTCGCAAATACACTTTACTATGGAATCACCACTTTTGAATGAATCCAATTTTCCCATAGACTCTGAAGCGTACAACAGCAAATATGCGTTGATAGCACCTTGTATTGAAGAGGGAAGGAGTCTGGCTCAGCGCACACTTGAAACTGGGTGTCATAGAAGCACCTTGGCTCGATTGATAAAACAGTTTAGAGCTGGCGGGCTCACCTCCTTAGAGCGAAAAACCCGGTCCGACAGGGGTTTAGCAAAAGTTGACACTGCGATATCAGAACTTATCAAAGCTCATTTGATTGCTTTGCCACATCAGAGCTGTTCAACGATACAACGCATGGTTGGTAGAATCTGCGAAAAGCAAAATTGGCCTGCACCAACCTATTGGGTCGTTCATAGAATCTTTAAAAGTTTACCTAAAGACCTCCTTACGTTATCGAAAGACAGTGCTGAATACAAGCGACTCTATGAAATCATTCATCGTTTTGAAGCCAGTTACCCAAATGAAATCTGGCAAGCCGATCACAACTTTATGGACATTTTCGTCTGGGATAAATATGGGAATGCTCTTAAGCCGGTTATTACTGTCATTCTCGATGATTACAGTCGGGCAGTGACAGGATATTACTTGGATTTCACTCCTCCTTCAGCGCAACGAACTGCTTTAGCTTTAAGACAAGCTATCTGGCATAAAAATGAACCAAAGTGGCTTGCTTGCGGCATTCCAGACAAGCTTTATACTGACAGAGGTTCCGACTTTGTCTCGAATCGCCTAAAGCAAATATCAGCTGAACTAGAAATCGAGCTCATTAAAGGACGACCTTATCATCCTCAGGGAAAAGGCAAAATAGAGCGATTCTTCGAGACTTTAAATCAACTCTTCCTGTGTGAGTTACCGGGCTACACGCCAGAGGGAAGTCCTCCGATGCAACCAGGCATGAACCTGGAGCAGTTACAAAAAGCCTTTCATACGTGGCTTACCAACGAATATATGCAGAGAAAAAACGATGAGACAGGAGAAACGCCGCTTATTCGATGGAGCAAACAAAGTCTTGTCCCTCGCATGCCAGAATCTCTGAATCAGCTCCATATCCTACTCATGAGCATTCCAGATTTTCGGTTAGTCCGAAAAGACGGCATTCACATTTTGAACAATTGTTATTTCAACACAGAACTTCAGCACGGCTATATGCGAGAGTATGTCTTGGTTCGCTACGATCCATCCGATGTTTCTCAAGTGTATGTATTTCATGAAAATAAATTCGTATGTGTCGCTACTTGTGCTGAACTTGCTGGCACGAAACCCAGTCTTCAAGACGTTATAAAGGCAAGAAAATCACGAATGAAATATTTGCGCTCTACTATTTCGTCCGCTCGCGACGTTGTTAAAACCTACGCTCATCAATCTGGAAGAACCATTCCACCAGCGGAGCCCAACATTCCTGCAGAGCAAAAATCAACTCCGACCATAAGGAGATATAGCGTCGATGCATAACAACCAAGACACTGCGTTTGTTCAAACCAGACAACATCTTCGATTTAGAGAGTTCGCTGATTTTTGCAGATCGAATCGTTCACTCGGAGTCTGCACTGGTAAGCCCGGAGTCGGCAAGGAAGCATCAGCACAGGTATATGCTCAATGGTCCATTTTGAAGCCACTCATAGAAGTTCCTCGCCCTAAACATTCTGTTCCTGAACGACTACAAAATTGTCATAGCGTTTATTGGGACGCTGAAATCAACTGCACCGTGAAGCGTGTTCGCTCCGGTCTGCGCTTGCTTCGCAACAAGTTCGATTCCCTTATCGAAGAATCTTTGTACTGGCATGAGCCGGAGCGTTTTAAGCAACCTCCTCTCACCGAGTTTCTAGAACTAGTATTTATCAACAATGCTCACCGTTTGCCCTATACATGCCTTGAAGAGGTAAATGATTTTCGCAAGAAGCACAGGATTGGAATTGTTCTTTTAGCAACTTCTGGCTTCGACAGGAGAATTAAGCTGTATGATCTTGTCGGCTGCGACGTAGCGCTGTTTCATGAATACGACGCTCCTCGCTCTGATGAATTGAGGCATATACTTGATTTACGTTGGCGCGATTCGGAGGTCACCGTTGATGATATCGCAATTACAATCATTGAAGAGGTAACTCATTCGAACATTCAAAAGGCCCTGCATGTCCAAGCCGAAATCGAGCGAATTCGAAAAATCGATTCCATTTCAATTATTTCTCCAGAGATCGTTCAAGCGGCCAGTGCAAGCCTGCTTTTAAATCACCCTAGTCGATCAAATTAAGGAGGAATAAAGCCATTTGGAAGCTAGCCCCCTAATATGTCGCATTTATCGCGCAAGATGCAAATATCCCGCAAAATTATGTCGCAATTAGCGCGCAAAGTGACA
>CAZEQP010000567.1:0-3133 GCA_964514345.1 uncultured Candidatus Obscuribacterales bacterium | reverse complement strand
AAAACGTCTGGCTTTGACAAAATGGCTGACAGTGATTATGTGTTCAATTTTGTTTCTTATAATGGCGCCGTTTGTCCTCATAGATCTTGCCGACCCTTCTTTGATTCGACTTGAAAAATCAGAAAAAATTGGCAACAAAACAGTGGCTGTATACGGATACCACGCAATCAAAAGCGAGAACTATAGTTCGTCTTTGTGCATCGAAATCCCGATTCTGCCAGGGATGAATTTAAGCAAAGAAATTTATTCTGATATTGGCGATGCTCAAATCGAATTCAGAAAAGTGGACGACCAACATATCGAATTCGACACAAGCCGTGGAACCACCCGAACCGTTGCCATTTAATATTTCTATCTAATTATCAGAATCCGTAAAAGCTTGTATTTGCTGGGTTTTTGAGATGCAGGAATATGCCTTAAAATTTGGGTAAAATACATATATAGGTATAACGTGAGAGCTATGTATAAGATCTGGATGAGTGGTGGACAACAATCGGGTGGTGGTTCGGGAGCCGGCACAGGGACCGGGACCGAGCATACTACAGGAACGCAGTCAGTCACCAAAACCAAGGACAAGGTCCAAAAGCCTCCCCTGTATGCGGTTATACTGCACAACGACGATTATACGACCATGGAATTTGTGGTTTTCATCCTTGTAACCGTCTTCAATAAAGAGGAAGAAGAAGCGGTCAGGATTATGCTTAATGTTCATCAGCAAGGAGTGGGTCTGGCTGGTGTTTACACCTATGAAATTGCCGAGGCTAAAGTTAAAAAGGTCATTGATACGGCAAGAGACAACGAATATCCCCTTATGTGCACAATGGAACCCGAATAAATGCTTACCGCCGAATTAGAAAAAGCCATCAATCATGCCGCCAACGAAGCGATTCGCCGCCGGCACGAGTTCTTGACACTCGAACATTTGCTTTTAGCTTTGCTTGACGACAAAACAGGCAAAGATGTCATCACCAAATGTGGTGGCAAAGTCGGCCCCATGAAAAAAGAGCTCAATGCTTTCATGGAAGAAACCTACGAAACTATGGCGGACACATCCGAATATGTGCTGTCACAGACCGCGTCTTACGAGCGGGTTTTCCAGCGCGCCATTATCCAGGCGCGTTCATCCGGTCAGGCAAATATTGACGCCGGAAATATTCTGGCTGCATTTTTCGACGAAAAAAGATCCTATGCCACTTATCTTCTCGAGTCTCAGAATATCACCAGACTGGACATTCTGGGTTATATCTCTCATGGTGTCACTAAGGGTTATACAGACGAGTCACGCCAGGGCGGAATGTACAATCAAAATGCCGAGTCGGAAGATCCAGACTCCTGTCCCACCCAGCAGGGAAGCGCTATTGAGGCTTTCTGCGTAGATTTGATCGAACGAGCCAAAAGCAACAAAATAGATCCACTCATCGGCAGAGAAAAAGAAGTGGGTCGTTTGGTGCAGATTCTTGCCCGACGAAAAAAGAATAATCCCATTTTGGTTGGTGAGCCCGGAGTAGGCAAAACAGCCATTGCCGAGGGTCTGGCTTTGAAGATACACCGCCAGGAAGTGCCTGAAGCACTTAAAGCATCCGAAGTGTATTCACTTGAAATGAGTTCGATAACAGCCGGCGCTTGCTTGAAAGGCGAAATGGAAAAGCGCTTGAAAGCGGTGATATCAGAGCTACAACAAAAGCCAGGTGTAATTTTATTCATTGATGAAATTCAAACTATAGTCGGTGCCGGAAGAGACTCAGGAAGTTTCATCGACGCGGCAAGCATATTGAAGCCGGCATTGGCTTCAGGTGAGCTGCGCTGCATAGGCTCGACCACATATCATGATTACAAACAATCTTTTGAAAAGGACAAAGCGCTGGCTCGTCGTTTTCAAAAGGTAGAAATCACCGAGCCCAGTATTGAAGACACTGTCAAAATTTTGCACGGCTTGAAAAACTATTATCAGGAACACCACGGTGTCACATATTCGGACGAAGTGATACAAGTGACCGCAGAGCTTGCCGGCAAGCATATTACAGAAAAATTCATGCCGGACAAAGCCATAGACGTAATGGATGAAGTGGGAGCCTCGGTCAAACTGCGCCCGGACAAAGGCGAAGGACCTCATGCGGTCAGTGTAGGTGACGTGGAAGAAGTGGTGGCATCTATAGCCAAAGTGCCCACCAAATCTGTTTCAGCTTCAGACAAAGTGCGTTTGAAAGATCTCGAAGCAGAACTTAAGAAAGTCATTTACGGTCAAGATCACGCCATCGAGCAAGTGGTCAAAATCATCAAACTGTCTCGTTCCGGTCTGGGCAATGCCACCAAACCAATCGGGTCTTTCTTATTCTCCGGACCGACCGGTGTAGGCAAGACTGAGCTCGCCAAACAACTGGCCAAGATTCAGGGGATAGAGCTCATAAGATTTGACATGAGTGAATTCAGCGAAAAACATACTGTTTCACGTTTGATAGGCGCACCTCCAGGTTATGTCGGCTACGACCAGGGCGGGCAGCTCACTGACGCTGTAGCCAAACATCCGCACAGTGTGGTCATTCTTGATGAAATTGAAAAGGCTCACTTTGATTTGTTCAATATATTATTGCAAGTCATGGACCACGCCACTTTGACCGACAATTTCGGCAAGAAAGCAGACTTCCGCAATGTCATTTTGATCATGACCACAAACGCCGGCGCACGTGAAATGACCAGCGACGGGGTGGGTTTCAAGATTGACGAAAATTTTGATATTACATCCGGTGCACCAAAAAATATGACTCCGGGCAAAAGCAGAGGCAAAGAAGCAATCGAACGCACATTCAGTCCTGAATTCAGAAACCGGCTTGACGCCTGGGTTGTCTTCAACCAGCTTAACGTTCAAAACATCAAATTGGTTGTGGACAAATTTGTGGGCGAAGTACGCACACAACTTAAGGCTAAGAATGTCACTATGTTTGTCACTGATGCGGCAAGAGAATGGTTCACCAAGCACGGCTTCGACAAAAACTACGGCGCACGACCTATGGGTCGTTTGATTCAACAAAAATTGCGCGAGCCATTATCCGAAGAGCTTCTATTCGGCAAATTGCAAAACGGCGGGCATGTCGATATCGACGCCAAAGACAACGAAATCGTCATCACCTGCACT
>CAZEQP010000566.1:0-3138 GCA_964514345.1 uncultured Candidatus Obscuribacterales bacterium | reverse complement strand
CATACTGAATATGAAAAATGAGCCTGGAAGAGGCGTTACGAGGGTTCGAGAAAGAGGAAGATTTAAGTTGTACGAACGTGTTAACAAAAAATACATTGAATGTATAAAACGGTTTCCACTTAAACCTATCCGCACTGAGAAGGAAAATGAGCTTGCGGGAATGGTTTGTGATGAACTTTTGGACAGTTACGATGTTTTGTCTACCGAAGAGAAAGATTATTTGGAAGTCCTTTCCTCACTGGTTGAAACTTTTGAATCAAGATGGAAAGAAGAAGAAAATGTGACCCCACGCGAGTTGTTGACGTTTTTGATGGAACAAAACGGTTTGACACAAACGGATTTAATCCCACAATTCGGAAGCTCGTCAAGAGCCTCTGAATATTTTTCGGGGAAGCGTGACCTCTCACTGGGGCAGATTTCGAAATTAGCTAAACGTTTTAACTTATCTCCGGCTGCTTTCATGGAGAAATAGCCGAACCTGCCCCTAATTTTTTTGTTCTAGCCGTTTTTCAATTGGAAGCTACGGAAAGGACGTGAAAAGTGATGATTGTAAGCCCGGTGCAGCTGGTAGACCCCACCCCCCAGGGAGAACTGGTGCTGACTCGTGAGATTGCAGCGGATCTGGAAACATATATTAAGGACGCCATCCCTTTAGATCCCGACTCCACATCCTATCCGGAGTTTTTTGCCGAATTTGTGCGCCCTCATGTATTGAGGTATGGAGCGCACAAAATACTGGTTTTGCCCCATGGAACTCACTTGAAAGGAGATCTGAAGCTGGACTTCGATGCCCCGTGGGTCGCCGCAAAGCGACTTTCGGGGCTCGTTTGCCTGGGAGATCTGACAGTAGAGGGAGATATTTTCAATGAAAATCTGTCTTTCGGTCCCTTGTTCTTCGTGAAAGGCAATCTAAAAGTCAATAATCTTGTGAAAGCCGGGGCACCGGTATTGGTGCTGGGTGATGTGGATGCCGACCTCATTGTCCTGGGGCACTATAACGACGGCGTTCTGCGTATTGGCGGAAATTTGCGAGCCAATGCTTATATGTTGATGGATCACGACGGTTATGTGCGGGGCAAAATTGAAGCTGAGTTTCTGACTGACGAAGATGTAATCTGGCGGGAAGTGCTGATTGATAATGTTTTTGAGAATGAGCGTGAAGATTTAACCAAAGTTGATTTAATATGGAATTGTGCAAGAATGGGACGCAATGTTTTAGCGAAATAGCAGTTCTAAAATGAATCGACTTAAAACTGGGTGTATGGCTGCCTTTCTGGGTGCTCTGGTGTGCGCGATTCCGGTACTGGCTAGTGAACAAGAGAAAGCTGCCCCGCAAAATAACTATCTGGCGGTGAAATCAGGCGAATATAAAGACTATGTTTTGCACACGCCTTCAAAGAAGTGGCCCCAGCGCCAGGTTCAAATTAGAGTTTCACAGCATCGAAAAATGCCCAAACCGCTTGATGACTCTCGTCATGGGGAATACATTCATTCCACAGACTTCTTTCCTGGTGGCTGCGGTAGCGGAAAGCTGGTGCCCGAGCGCTATTCGGTCCATGAGGGGCACAAAGTCTGGCAATTTACAAACACTGTGGATGCAGATGATATCAAAGGATTAAAAGCCCTGGGGATAAATATCGATTCTGTCAAAGGTGATGGAACCGTCAGCGAAGGTCCCATGGAAATCTTTTATTTTCCTCCGCTCAAAAGCGTCCAACCGGATCAGTGGAGTGAATGGGAAAAAGCCGGTTCGCAAAGACACGGCGACATGGCGTGGTGGTCTGAAGTGCACAAGATGAAACCGGAAGAACATGTGCATGTCGAGCACCCCTTTGAAATGCGCTGGCGCCTGGTGCTCAAAGAGGATCCTGTCCGTATAATGGATGACGGAATTGTGGATGAAGACGTTGAATTTGCCGGAAACACCACCCAAGAAGAGCGAATCATTGAAGAAGTGCCAAGATAGAGGAGTTGGATATGCAAAACATCAAGCCGTGTTTATGGTTTGACGATCAGGCTGAGGAAGCGGCCAGGTTTTATTGTTCTGTATTTGCAAACTCCAGAATGGGGACCATCGCCCGTTACGGTGAACATTCAGCCAAAGCTTCCGGATGCCCGAAAGACTCGGTGATGACCGCTGTTTTTGAAATCGAAGGTTTCGAAATCATGGCACTAAATGGCGGACCAATTTTCAAAATCAATCCCAGCATTTCTTTTATGGTCCCTTTCAAAAAAGCTGATGAAGTGGTGGCGCTGCACAAGAAACTAATCGAAGGCGGCTCGGAATTGATGCCGCTCGACACATATCCCTGGTCTGAAAAATATGCCTGGGTGATGGACAAATACGGTGTCTCCTGGCAAATTCTAACTGGTGAAAGCGAGCACAAAATCAGACCGGCTCTTATGTTTTGCGGACAAAATCTGGGCAGAGCAGAAGAAGCGATGAAAATGTACACTTCCATTTTTGAAAATTCGAAAATCGAGTTCGTTATGCGGTATGAAGAAGGCGAAGGCGGAAAGGCAGGCGATATCAAACACGCCACCTTCACTCTGGATGGTCAGGGATTTGTGGCATTTGACGCACCGGGACAACACGACTTTACTTTTGGCTACGGCGTTTCGCTTATGGCGTATTGCAATACACAAGCTGAAATCGACAAACTCTGGAAAGAGCTTACCGCAGGCGGCGAAGCACAGCAATGCGGCTGGCTTGCAGACAAATTCGGAGTGGAGTGGCAAGTGGTGCCTGCTTCAATGGATGAGATCATGAAAGATCCAGCCAGAGGCGAGAAAGTGATGAAAGCTCTTTTGAGTATGAAAAAACTTGAAATCAAAGAGCTGGAACTGGCAGCTTCTAGATAGGCTCTATTTCAAGATTTTATTGTTAATCTCCGCAAAAATTGCGGAGATAAGATTGAGTTTGCGGAGAATAGCGGGTATAATCTCCGCATAAAGTGCGGAGATTAATTCTTGTATATTCACCAACTCAACGACTGGCCAAATTTTCGCTGGGATATGAATGTCCTGGCAGAGTCACTCGAAGTCGTGCAACTAAAAAGAGGCAAATTGTTGGGGCGAATGGAATCACTTGGTTTTAAGTTGAGGCAGGAAGCTGACTTAGGAATTCGCACTAAAGAC
>CAZEQP010000565.1:0-3140 GCA_964514345.1 uncultured Candidatus Obscuribacterales bacterium | reverse complement strand
AAAAAGAAAAATGCCGTTTTCCATGGTCAGAAATCCAATAACCTGGCTTATGGCAAGCTTTCTTGCGAGCATAAAAAGCATGCCGGTAAAAATCAGAGATATCCCCGCCGCTCCTCCCTCAGCCAGATTGCTTAAATGACTTAAATGCGGAAACTGGGATGCAATCAAATGAGCAAATGCCAGAAGCAAAACACTTATATGCATCGCAAACGGGATAGGCAATAGAGTTCCGGAATCTCGCCCTATACCGATTCTTTTAGTCAGCCACAAAAGAAAACTGGAAAGACCAATTGTTTTCACAAAAAAGATGGCCAGGGCAATCATGAATTGCTGACTTTCATGACGCATAAAAGCGCAAGAATACGTAGTTAATGACACCATCAGTGTTTGCAAAGCATAAAAAATTATGTTGGATCGCAATTGCCCCGACCCCACCATCAGAATGGCCATGACTGCCGCCGCCACGCAAAGACCTTCAATCGGAGATAAATCAAGTTGCAATCTATCCTCCTCCTGCAATTGCGGCCATACAAGCAAACAGACCCATGGTCACTGAATAAGCTATAAAATCCGGACACCTGGACCACTTTAATTTGACCAGAACTGTTTCAAGCACACTAACAAGTATGGCAAGAAGAAAAATTCCAGCTATGCTCAAAATGAAAAGAAACTCCGCCGGCAAGGCTGAAAAGTTCAAGATGCTGTGCAATAAGCATTGAACTGACAAACCGAAAAACAAAGTCAGTTTCAACGCATAAGCAAGTTCCGCCAGAGCAAGATTTCTTCCTGAATTCTCAATCAACATGGCTTCGTGCACCATAGTCAATTCAAGGTGAGTAGTAGGATCATCAATCGGCATGCGCGAAAGCTCCACAAGACCGGCAAGAAAAATTCCTGCTCCCGCCATCAACCAAATTGCAGCAGATTGAACACTGGAATGATTTTCAAAAGAAAACGCGGAAGACATGTTGCAAGTATGAGTAAGCAGGCAGGGCGCAAGCAGACTAAGCAAGAGTGCCGGTTCGGTCAATAAAGACAATGTCACTTCTCTGCTGCTTGCAAAAGCACCAAATGGAGATCCTGTGTCCATTGAGGCAACAACTGCAAAAAATCTGGCGGCTGCCAATAAATACAAGAAAAGAAAAATATCGACGTTTTGAATAATCGGACTGACAGAAAGCCAGGGACAGCACGCTATCAAGATAATCATCAAACACAAATTAATGATAGGACCACCTCTGAATAAGAAACTTGCATCCGAACTTATAACCTGATGCTTAGACAATAGTTTGAACAAATTATAGTAAGACTGGAAAAGAGGCGGACCAATTCTGTTTTGCAGATTTGCTTTTACTTTTTGAATGAGCCCCAAAACAAGAAATGGAACCACTAAGGCGCTTGCGCTGTAAAAAATCCAGGTCATGGCCGGCTTCCCAGACAAATGAGAAAAATCAGAGTGACAAGTAAATAAAACAAATAGATGTGAATGCTTCCGGCCTGCAATCGACTGATGTGCCTTCCTAAAAATTGAACAAATAAAACAATCGGTCCATAAACCTTTGTCTCCAGTAAAGACTGGGTAACCGGTTCTGCTTTCACTTTCTCTGGAAAATGCTTACGGTCGGCTCCGCTTATTTCAGACACCAGCCTGTAGCGTAAAACAGGACTCAACAATGCTCCTATCGGCTGGGCGAAACTTTCTGAGGTCATTTGCATGCGCGAGGTAAGTTCTCCAAACCCGCACTCCCAGGTGACATATTTTTTTTGCTTATCAGGCTGGTGCAAAAACAAGTAATAAAAAAGCATAAACAAAATTGAAAATGCAAATGTCATATTCACAAGGTCAAGTGAGGGTAACTTTTCTTGAGAAAGGGATGCGGCTATAAAACTGCAAACAACAGGACTGAACAATCCAGACATAATGCAGGCAACCGCAAGAAGAGCCTGTGGCACCAGCATTGAAGTAGCGCAATCTTTCGCCTCTTTCGCCATCCTGGTTCTTGCTCTTCCTGAAAAGCAGGCGGCAATAGTTTTTGTGAAACCGGCAAGCGCCAGAGCTCCTGCCGCAACTAACACACAAATTGAAATGAGAGCAAATAATTTACCCGGCGGCATTCCACTTCCCACAGCTAACTTGAAAAATGCCTGGTACATGAGCCATTTACCGGTAAATCCACTTAACGGAGGAATCGAGCAAAGGGTGCAGCTTCCAATCAGGAAAAAGATAAAAGTGCCAGGCATCACTTTAGCCAGCCCTCCCAACTCATTCATGTTGACCGTTTTTGTTTGATGATAAATGGCCCCCGCCCCCAGGAAAAGCAATGCTTTGAATAATCCATGATTAATAGAGTGAAAAATCGCTGCTACAAGTGCTATTGAAGCGATTTCACCAAGCCCAAGATAGCGGCAATAAGTAGACAAACCTAATGCTGCAACTATCAGTCCAATATTTTCCACACTTGAATAAGCCAGCAATTTCTTTATGTCATGTTGAACCAGGGCAAAAATAATTCCCCACAAAGTGGAAACACTGCCCAGAAAAATCAAAATAAAAGCAAGAACAGCTGAGCTTTGTTCATGCATGACAATCAGCCGGATCAAAACATAAATTGGTATTTTAATCATGACACCACTCATCAAGGCGGACACCGGAGATGGTGCAGCTGGATGCGCATAAGGCAGCCAGATGTGAAAAGGCCACACACCTGCTTTTATCAAAAGTCCTATCACAAGCAAAACCGCAGCACCCAGAGCCTCAGGTCGGGTCATGTGCCAGTCTGCAAAATTCCAACTGCCGAATAAGTTGTAAGACCACAAAAAAGCGCCAGCTATTAAAGCTGTGGCAACACGGGTTGAAGCAAGATAAATCAAGGCCGCCCTGGCGGTATTTTTAGTCAGCATCTCACTTGCCACCAGTGCGCCTGAGCTCAAAGACATGATTTCCCAGAACACAAGGAAAGTGATTGCATTTTGAGAAAAAAGTACCGCCAGCATGGATAGAGCAAAAACAATCGATCCTATCCAGAACAAACTTGACCCGGGAAAATTTTTGTCTTTGATATATTCCTGACTATAAAAGGAAATCGATCCCAAAAGTACAAACAAAAGCAAACTGAAAATTGCTGACAAAGGTTCAATAG
>CAZEQP010000564.1:0-3144 GCA_964514345.1 uncultured Candidatus Obscuribacterales bacterium | reverse complement strand
TTGAGTGGCTTTTTCAATCGTGTTTGCCATATCGAGCGAAGCATGAATATTGATAATCAAACGATTCAAAAGAGCTTCGTCTCGTTGTGCCTGTTCTACTCGAGTGAACATGTCTTTGAGATTTTCGATTAAGACCGCCCTTTGCAAATTTGTGGTTATGGTTCTGGGCAAAAATTTCTGATACTCACCAATCTTGGGCAAATAATCGAGGGCTCCGGCTCTCAAAATTTTCAAAGCCAGTTCCGCGCTGTCTGTGGATGTGGTCAC
The DNA here is from genome assembly GCA_964514345.1 of uncultured Candidatus Obscuribacterales bacterium. Lineage (GTDB taxonomy): Bacteria > Cyanobacteriota > Vampirovibrionia > Obscuribacterales > Obscuribacteraceae > Aved-18. Next base: position 2,877 of record CAZEQP010000564.1, on the reverse strand, counting down.
AACAATGGCACAATTGGGATTGAGCTTGATCAAATTCTTGATCATTTTGTCCGAGGCAATATCGTGCAAGTCATAACTCATCACGACTACGTCGTAACTTTTCTTTTCAAAACAATCCAGCCCTTCCTGGGCACTGGCCACTGCATCAACATCATATAAAGGAGAAGAGGCAAAAATGCTTTCCTGACATTTTTGTCTTTCTGTATCCACCGGCTCAATAATTAAAACCAGTCGCTCACGTCTGTCTGCGGATTTACCAGCAGATTTATCCGAACTTTTTTCGGAATGCTGATCAGTTTTCTCCCGTTTGTCATCCGGGTGAGTACCTGAATTTGTAATTAGATCCTGGGTCATTTGCGCTATCCGTCAGGTTTTAAATCTAATTGGGCGACCACTTCAATGATACTGCGCTCAGCCAAGAATATGGGTGTACATATACACATCTACAGGATCATCTATATAATTCCATGCCCTCAAGACTGGTATAAATAAATCAGTGATTGTTGGAGCCCGGCAATACTGCTGAAAAAGTCTTTCTCTTTACCCATGCTCCCTTGTAGACCTAGAATACATCCCCGCCCCCGATGTAATTACTAAATAAGGAAGATTTTTCGTCTAGACCAACAATTAGACCCGAGGAAAGCAGCCGACAGGCTGCTTTTCTTTAACTTTTTGAAAAGAGACGTTAAGCCAGTTCGGTGCCGTTTGCCGTCATTTTGACCGGCTGGCGTCCGCGCTGCACATAGACGTTATAGAGCTTTTTGTGGGCGATTTCACCGACAGCAGAAGCGTCGGCATTATAAGGAAGCGATTGAGGATTGAATTCCAGTTTTTGAATTAAATCACCGGCAGGACCAAAAAATTCTCCTGAAATTTCATAGTCGCCATCCGGAAAATTGGCTATAGCGGGATTCAAGAAATAACCAACGTCTTCACCGTTCGAGTTGTATATTTTGACTTTTACGCTCTTCTTGACATCTTCCATGCCTGCTAATCCTTATTTATTAGTTTGACCACTCTCTAATTGTCTTATGATTCGTCCAAAATTGATTGTGTTCTTTACATCAATTTTCTTGTTTTCACAAGCCTTGCCAAGCGAGATGATTGCTATTTAAATGAGTTAGTATGAGGTCGAGTTTTCTTTATTAGTGTAAATAACACTGTGAGGAGTTTGCAAAATGTCATACACCATCGTTGCCGAGCTTTGCGAAGGCATAGCAGATTGTATTCCAGTCTGTCCGGTTGAATGTATCCACTGGGCCGAAGGGAAAACAAACGAAAAAGGTACTAAGTTTACCTACATAGATGACGCCACCTGTATCGATTGCGGAGCTTGCCTTTCGGTATGCCCCATCGAAGGCGCCATCCTGGATGAATGGAAACCGGAATTACAAAGACAGTAATTTCTCCATAAATCATTCAATAACCGCCGGTAAGCCCGCTTGCTGGCGGTTTTTTGTGCTTAATCTTAATTAGCAATAGGGCGCAAAACCCCAGTATTGCTGGCTTATTGTGATATTATGTCCAACCTATAGTGTAATAACGTAATATCTATAACTCTAATTAACGGAAATTAGCAAAGAAATGGGACTAGCAGTAGAACAGAAAAAAGAAATCATCACCCAGAACCGCCGTGATGACAAAGACACCGGTTCCCCGGAAGTGCAAGTAGCTCTTTTGACCGAGCGTATCAATGAATTGACAGAGCACCTCCGCACCCACAACAAAGATTTTCATTCCAGACGCGGACTTTTGATGATGGTCGGCAAAAGAAGAAGACTGCTTCAATATTTAAATCGTGTCAGCCATGACCGCTACAAAACATTAATCGAAAAACTCGGACTCAGAAGATAATTCCAAAGAGCCGAGTTTTTTGGCAAATACAGGCTAATTAGCAAAAAATGAGATGCAGCAAAAGCTGCGATCTTATTTAGTGTTGCATTCAAAGATTTCAGAAGAACAAAAGAAAAAGAGGTAAGAAACGTGGTAAGCGCAAGCGATACTCAACAACACACATTTGAAGTGGATGTTGAAGGCAAAAAAATATCCATCAGAACCGGTCGCATGGCCAAACAAGCTAATGGAGCTTGTGAAGTACGTTGCGGTGAAACAATAGTTCTTGTCACATGCACCGAATCAAAAGAACCACGTGACGGTATTGATTTTTTCCCCCTGCTTTGTGACTTCGAAGAAAAACTATATTCTGTTGGTCGTGTTCCAGGCAGCTTCCCGCGCAGAGAAGGAAAAGCTTCAGACAGAGCCGTCCTGGTTAGCCGCCTCATAGATCGTCCCATTCGTCCGCTTTTCCCTTACAGCTATAGAAACGATGTGCAAATCGTGGCTACCACATTGAGTTGCGATCAAGTGACGCCGCCAGACACCCTGGCTATGCTTGGAGCATCAACCGCTCTTACAATTGCCGGACTTCCATTTATGGGGCCAATAGGCGCTGTGCGTGTTGGTCGTGTCGATGGAAAAATGATTGCCAATCCGTCTTATGAAGAACTTGATTCATCCGACATGGACATTGTTGTGGCAGGTACCGCCGAATCAATCATGATGGTGGAAGCCGGATGCAAACTGGTGAATGAAAATGACGTGCTCAAAGCGATTGATTACGCCCACAAAATCATCCGCAAACAAGTGGAACAACAACTCGAACTGGCTGCCCGTCTTGGTGTGGTCAAAAAAGAAGCACCGCCGGAAGTGAAAAACGAAGCTCTCTCAAATTTGATTGCAGAAAAAGCAACAAACGCCTTGAAAGCTTCAATGAATTCAGTAACTGAAAAACAAGTACGCTCAAAACATATTGAAGAAGCTTTGACCGCGGTGCTAGAAGAAATTGCTGCCCGACCTGAAGATGATGAGCTAAAAACA
>CAZEQP010000563.1:0-3145 GCA_964514345.1 uncultured Candidatus Obscuribacterales bacterium | reverse complement strand
CCTTCTCGAACAATTTAATGGATGCATGGCAAGAACTAAACTGCAAGCCAGATTCGGAACTGGCAGATGTGATGTTGAGTCGCTCCTGGCTTTTGTATGATGTGCGTGAAATGGTCAGGCGAGGCATTCTAGATAAACCAGATTCAGACAATTACATTATTGCGGTGATGGCCTCAGCCAGAGAATATAGTTACAACTATCAAAGGACCCGCCCTAACGAAAAAGTAAAAAGTTTTTATGAGTGGCTTTTGGACAATCCCGATTTGCTGGAAGATGACATCTGGCGCTTCTTTGAAGTGGAAGGCAATCAAGAGCATAGCCTTTCTGCATTAGACAAATATTGCAAAGGCAACAGCTGGGAAGACATTTTAAAACGTTTGAGCAAAGAAGATAAACTGTCGCGCAGCAGATTACTTAAATCCAGTCTGGAAGCACTTGATCGTGGATTTATCCAGTTCCGCTCTGCCTGGTATTCAAACTTTCATGAGTCTATGGAGCCGACCATCGAAGAAAGGAATGAGCTTATAGACCATTATTTACAGCTTGTTGGGAGCCCCATTCCACCGACTGTTTCATTTGCGGTAAATGCGTTAAAAGTGTTGGATAAAGCCGGACTAGTACCTCCGGAAAAATTATTTTCCTGGATCAGTCCTTGTTTTACAGCTAAACAAAAATCGGTAGTTATGTCTGGTCTGTCGTTGATTGAAAAAGCAATCAAGAAAGATAAGACTCTGACGGAGTCTGCTTGTGTCTTAGCAGCCGACGGGCTTTTGCACGAGTCTCCTGAAGTGCAGGAAAAGGTTGTCGCTTTTCTTGAAAAATATGCTAACGCTTCAACGCAAAATTTGAATCAGAAAATATCCGATTATGCAGAAGCGGTTTCGCCTAGCGTTCGGGCTAAGTTGCAACCATTGCTTGGTGACAGAGCAGGACCCAAAGGCGCTGTGCCGCTTAAGATCAGCCAGAAGTATGAATTCGATAAGAATGTTCTCGACGGCTGGCCGCTGGCTCACAGTGAAGCAGTTGTGCCCATCAAAAACAAAGAAGAATTATTGAAGCGCGCCGCCTTCTGTCTTGAAAATCCACAGGCGGCTATGGAGCTTGAAGTGGTTATGGATGCCGTTTCTCGCATCAATGTAAAAAATGATGAGACTTTTTCGAAAGCTTCGCAGCCATTGGTGAAACGTTCTGAAAAACTAATTGAGAACCTCGGACTTCCATCAAATTCTTCACAATTTATCTCTGCGATATTTTTTTACTCGTGGTTGGGCAAACCAGAAGAAATATATTCGCACACTCGGCGGAGTCGTGTTTCAATATTAAAAGTTCAGCTTTTGAGAATGAATGCAATTCTGCAGCGGGTGGAAAAAAATCAATTTTTGCCTCTTCTTGCTTTGCCCACACATCAGGGAGGGTGGGTAGAGCAAATTGAGTTTGAAAAAAGGAAATCAATCTGGAAAGATGAAGGCGTTACATTCGATAAATTCGATGAGGAAGTAGGCAAGGCCAGGTTTCCGATTTTGGATGATTGTGAATCTCGTGAAACGGCTCTGGAAGACGTGCTTGAAATCAAACATCTTGTGAGCGATATCATGTTTTCTGAGGTGGCTCCCATGTTGGCTGTTGCAATACCGTCCTTACGAGATTCGGTTTTGCATGCAGCCATAAATGAATCCGCACTCTTCATCAACTTCAATCTGGCCGAAAGCAGAGAACTTCGGCACTACTACGAATTGCTGACCCAGCGCGGGTCTCTATTGGACAAAAGAGCAATCGAGTTAATGAATATTGGACTGATCATGCCGGATCCTCAATGTGCAGGATTCGCCCGCGATGCCATGATAATTGCTATAGATGAGCATAGACTGTCACCGGAAGCGCTTGGTGCAAGAGTCGGCGTTTTTCTGCACTCGGATAAATCCAAACCAAAAAGGTTGACTCAATCTTTACAGGAGGTTGCTCGAATCAGTCCGTCACATATGGACGCAGTCAGGCAGGTCATTGAGCGAGCCCTGCAAGGAAGCTCTGAGAATATTCATCGCGAAATTCCGGCGCTGCTTGAGTTCTATCGCGAAGTGCTTGTTTCTTGCGGAAAGAGTATTGAAAATCCGGAAACAATCAAGTATCTTCGGTCGATTAAGACAGGCGGAAAAACCGCCAAGCTTGTCAAAGAGCTAATTGGATAGATTATGGACCAGGTCTGGAAAGAATTTTTTGAACAAAAAACGTCCTGGTCGCATGGACCGACTTACGACCTTACTTTGCTTGCGCGCGCTCAGGCGTCGAACAAAGAATTCGATAATGCTTTGATTAAAGATGGCGGGCTTGAAATATGGAAAGGCAGTTTAGAGCGTGGAGTGAAATGTTCCATTCTCTATCTGGGGGAGGACAGGCAGCCAGTCGGTTTGTCGCATGGCTATTTGAAAGATGAGAATCGAATCGCATCAATGCAATTGTCTATTTATCCGGCTCAAATGGAGCGCATCATAAACAGCCCTGATCGTTTTCGTCAGTTACATCTGGCTTTTATTGACCTGACACGAAAAGTAAGTAAAAAGGTTCCTGTTTTATGTGCCACCATATGTGATGAAACCAATTCTTATGTTTATCCCCCGGAAGACGCCGGCAGGTCAATTTGTTTTTCACCGAAATCCTGGCAGGAAGCCATCCTCGGGCTTCCGTCCAAAGAGTTGAAACATCCCTGGCAGGGATATGTTGCCATTCCACTGGACGGCTAGCTCTTTAGTTCAAGCTTCCCAGATGACAGTTTCGTTTTCGCCGAAAAGAACTTTTGTGGTGTGAGGAAACTTTTTGAATTTGACTTTGAAGCTGCCGTCGTCGTCTGTGACACGATCCATGTCATGCATGTCAAAATAATCCGATTGCATTAATTCGATGTGCTGTGTGCTTTCTTTCAAATGCAAATTCAGCCTGATGAGCGACTTGCCCGGAAACATTTTTGACTTGCCGGTGATCTCGAAATACTGGTCGTCGTTTATTATCGCTATTTTGAGGTCCTCGGCGTTGTGCGCCTCAAGAGTCACCCAGGTATTGTTGAACTTTTCCGGCTTTTCGCTTTCGTAGTCGGCAGCCTCTTTGGGTTTCCAGACGAAAAATAGAACAAGGAAAATCGCAAGCCCAACCC
>CAZEQP010000562.1:0-3148 GCA_964514345.1 uncultured Candidatus Obscuribacterales bacterium | reverse complement strand
TGGAAGCCGCCACGAAAGCTGATGACAAGCGCACTTATAAAGGTGAATGTTATGAAAGCAACCAGAAGAACGAGCACAACAAACTCGCTTACCAGAAGGTTGCAAATAATAAGTGGATCTCTCATATCTAAATTAATCTTTTAAGCAAGTATGAGTAGTTCAAAATTGCGCTATAAATCTGGGTTAGGCACCCGCAGGAACAATTAACCGTCGGCCGGTGTCCAATACAACATTGGCAACCCAATTTTAGCGTTAGGGGCGTCGGCGTCCAAGTTAATAAAAGAGGAAAAAAACAAAATGAACAGAAAGAAAACGTGGAGTCTTCTGGTACCAAGCATACTTTATGCCATGACAACTCCCAGTGCTGCATATGCTATCGACTTCGATTCACTGGTTCGTGCTTTCACCGGTAGTAATACTGGAGCCACCAGTTCTTTCAGCCAGAATTATATTCGCACCAATTTAAATGCCAAGAGAACCCAGCTGGAAACAGATATCACATCGGGTATCGCTTCAGGACAACTTACATCTGATGAAGCTAATGACTTGAGAAATGATTTGAACAAAATTTCAATCGATGACTCATCCTTTTCATCGGACGCCAATTTGACCAGATTCGAAACACAAAATCTCATTGATCAATATGAAGCGGTTTCACGCAAAATGAGTGTTTATTTGACCAATGCCGCCTCAAACACCACAGTAGTAGGTGGTGCCACTGTGGATAGTGGACAATGGTTTCGCAGATATGGCAGAGGCAAAAACGCAGCCAGCCAGGCCGAGCGCAGAGCTCGTATTGACACCATGCAACCCGAAGTTATCTCACACAACAACTCAGGTGTATACAGCGACAAATTCAATCAAGTCGAATCAACAAATTTCCGCAACGAAGTGAATGCAATCAATGCCCAGGAAACCTCCGCCCTCAACGACAACCGCTTGAGTTCGGAAGAAACTGAAAACCTTGCCAACAGATTGCTCTCACTCAAAACAGCCGTTACTGAAGCCAACAACAGACCCTCATGGGGTTGGGGAGGTGGCAGAGGCGGACGCTGGAAAGGCAGAGGCAATGCTCATGCTCAGATAAGCTCGCAACAAACTTTGCTGGCACAAAGGATAAATGCCGGAATCACATCAGGCAGATTGACCAGAGCCGAAGCAGACAGACTGCTTGCCGATGAAGCCAAGATAAACAGTCTCAATGCTCAACTAACAGCCTCAGGCGGCAGACTGACATGGGAAGAGCAAAGACGCATTCTGGGTGAACTTGATCAGTTGTCCAGAAAAATAAACAAAGAGCTCTATGACAGACAAGTAAGATAAAACTTAAACCTAATCCTTACTTCCTGACAAGGCAGCAATAGTCTCATTAGCCTTGGTGGCAACGAAAATGTTATCGTCGTCGGCAAGGCTTTTGAGTATCTGCAAAGACAATTTGCGATTCTCTGAAAGGCCCAGGCGCACATCATCGCTTGGGTCTTTTGCCAGTTTAGCCAGAATATCTTCCGGCACATTTTCATTTTCGCTCAGTGCAATTCGCACATCCGGATGCGCGTCTCCCGCCAGTTTAAGCATAATGCTGGGGGGACAAGTGGGATTTTCAGCCAGACGACGTCTTACCCGCGGATTCTCATCGTCGGCCAGGCGAGTGAGCACAGATGGAGTTGTATGCGGGTTTCCGGCCAGAACAATTCTTACATGCACATCGCTATCGGCGTCATGGCTGTGTTTGCCTTCTTTCAGTTCGTAAATCGATTTGACGATTGAAGTAAGATTTTGAGCCGATACCGGTTTAGCTATGTAATAGTTCATTTTGAGCTTGAGGGCTTCCATCACGTCTTCATCACGTTTGGAAACTGTAAGCAATATGACAGGAATTGTTTCCAGCTCTTTGTCTGCTTGAATTTCTTGCAGAACCTCATGTCCGTTTTTCCTGGGCATATTTAAGTCAAGCAATATTATGTCGGGCTTTTTGTTGCCGCCCTTTTTGGACTTTTCCAGATATTGCATGGCTTCTTCTCCGTCATTAGTGACGGAAAGCTCATATGTAAGCCCGGATCGCTTGAGAGCTTCTTGGGTCAGACGGATATCTGAAGGAGTGTCTTCCACCAGCAATATATTAATTAAGTCTGTCATGCTTATTTCCCACTTACAACCGTGAATAAATCTTCTAGATTATCTCAAACTTGACATCAAAAATAATGAGTTAATGACCCATTTTTTCGCTGTCTTTTACCGCCGGCAAAGTGAATAAGAATATAGAACCTTCTCCTGGATTCGATTCCACCGATATAGTGCCACCATGGGAAGTTACAATTCGTTTGCAAATAGCCAGTCCCATTCCGGTGCCTGAATATTGAGTCTTGCCGTGCAGACGGGCAAACATGTCAAAGATGCGGTCTGAATATTTGGGATCAAAACCGATACCGTTATCACGCACCGAAATGAGCCACATATCACCGCTGCGGTCGCAGGTGATGACTATATGCGGAGAACGCTCATCGCTTCTGTATTTCAAGGCATTGCTGATCAGATTTTGAAAAAGCTGCACTGTTTGCGAATATTCCACCGCCACATCAGGCAGGTCGGCAATTTCAAAAGATGCTCCGCTTTCTTGAATCACCAATCTGAGATTGGCAAGAACATCCTGCACCACCAGATCACAATTGGTGTTTTGACTGGCCGATTCTTCACTTGAGATATTCGAATGAGTCAAAACCGCCTGTATGAGCGTTTGCATACGCTGTGTTCCATCAAGAATATAATCGATAAATTCAAGCGACTCACTGTCCAGTTTGTCACGCGCATTTTCATTCAACAAATTGGCGAATCCCTGGACGGCACGCAGTGGTTCTTGTAAATCGTGCGAGGCTATTTTGGCGAATTGTTTCAACTCTTCGTTACTGGCTTCAAGCTGCTCGGTGCGCTCTGCCACGATTCTTTCAAGCGTCTCGCTGATACGCTTGCGTTCGGTGATGTCGCGCACGAAAGCACAATACATGTAATTGTCGTCTTCGCGAATTTTAAAAATGCCAATTTCCATAGGAAACTGGCGCCCATCTTTATTCACTCCGATAAGCTCATGAGTCGCCCGTTCCAGATTCTTAACCTGTTCTTCAAACTGGCGCTCAATCACAATTGAAAATTG
>CAZEQP010000561.1:0-3154 GCA_964514345.1 uncultured Candidatus Obscuribacterales bacterium | reverse complement strand
ACTTTTCCAAAGAACAATTTATTGCCAGAACCAATGCCGAGCTGGCAAATAATCTGGGCAACTTGTTGAACAGAACTCTCACACTGATTGAGAAAAATTGCGGCGGTGTCATTCCCAATCAAAGCCCCGAACACACACTGCGCATTCAATCGAACGGACTAAATTCCATAATTGAAAAACATATGGAACAGCTTGAATTCGGAAAGGCTCTGGAAGCCATATTCGCCATTGTGGACCAGGCGAACAAATATATGAATGATGAAGCCCCCTGGAAATTATTCAAGGAAGGCAAACAAAAAGAAGCCGAAGAAGTGCTTTTCACCTGTCTTGAGGTTTTGAAACGCACCGCTATTTATATGTATCCCTTCACACCTAAACTGGCTGCAGACATCTGGTATCAAATCGGAAACGACGACGATATTGCAATTTTCGGCGATAAACCGGAAGACGGTATACTGGATTTGCTGGTGCCAGGAACTAAAGTGCGCAATCTAGGTCCTGTGTTCAAGCGCCTTGAAGACGAAGACTCAGACGGGCCGGATCAAAAAAAAACTGAAGTAGCTCAGGCTTCTGCATCCAAAAAGGGTTAGAAAAAATGGAAACAAAAATCACTTTTCCCGACCGACTTTCATTGGGCAGCCTTTATTTAGCCGACCGCAGTTTTCCCCACACACGCAAATGGGTGGGTGATGCTATGGGTGAATTTGTTTCCAACACCCCCGCCACAAAGATGTTAGGACTGGCAGTTTCAGGTCATATCCGCGACGATATCTTGAATGAAAAACTGACCGGACTGCAAACTTTCGACAGCCTGGACTTGTCTACCGCCCGCTTTTCAGAAGGGATGCTGAAAACGATCGGCCAGCTCAATACAATGATTGAGTTGAGACTTGATTTTATTCCGTTTACCGATTATCACATTGCCCAGCTGGAACCGCTGGCTAATCTGAATACTCTCTGGTTGTTGCAAACACAAATCACTAATAAAGGTCTGCGCAATTTGCTTTCGCTCAAAGCATTGAAACATCTGGTTTTAAAAAACACTGATATTTCAGATGGTGGATTGATAAATTTAAAAGACATTCCCACACTTTCCAGCCTGGTGCTTCCCAAAGAAATCACTGATAAAGGTCTGGAAGAATTGAAAAACTGCAGCAACCTTGCTTATCTGGATCTTTCCTACACTAAAATTACAGATGCCGGTCTGGCGCATGTAGGCTCATTAGCCGGGCTGGGTACCTTATATTTAAGCGATACCGCCATCAGTGACCAGGGAGTGTCCCATCTCAAAAACTTGAGCAAATTGCACACCCTCTTTTTGAGCGGAACTTCAGTCACCGACGCCTGCCTTGCCACCATAGAGCAATTACCGGCATTGAATTTTGTGGAAATGCGCGACAGCCGGGTAACTGTTAAAGGCGTCAACGCCTTGCGCGGCAAGCGCCCTAATTTAGAAATAGTCGGACCTGATTTCTAATGACAATAATGAGCAATACCATAAACAAAACGGGCAATATCCGAGCCGACTTGATAGAGCTTGTTTCTCGTTCTCTTGATTTGTTTATCGAAGAAGACCTGGGAAAAGACAGACGGGACATTACATCTGAAGCGGTGATTCCAGCCAACACAACCGCCAGCGCCAGTTTTCTTTTTAAACAAGACTGCGTGGTCGCCGGTCTTGCTTTTATGCCTGAAATTTTCAGACGTTTCGATCCCTCTGTGCAAATGGAACTTTTTGTCAAAGACGGACAATGTATTGACCACGCTCCTCTTCCGCTCGCCTCGGTTCGGGGCAACGCCAGGGCTCTTCTTTCAGCCGAACGTCTGGCATTGAATTTGTTGCAAAGACTTTGCGGCGTCGCCACTATGACAAAACAATTTGTAGACCTGGCGACTCCTGCCGGAATCAAAATTCTTGATACCAGAAAAACCACACCCGGCATGCGCGTGTTTGAAAAAATGGCGGTTGAAATCGGCGGCGGCACCAATCATCGCTTCGGACTTTACGATCAGATTTTGATAAAAGACAACCATCTTGTGGTGGCAGGAAGCATTACAAGAGCAGTACAAAAAGCGCGCGAAAGATTTCCTGAAGTGTTGGTGGAAGTGGAAACCACAAATGAAAAACAAGTACTAGAAGCGTTCGAAGCCAGAGCGGACATCATCATGCTGGACAACATGAAACCTGAGATGATCAAGCGTTGCCTTGAAATTACAGGCGGCAAAGCAAAATTTGAAATATCCGGTGGAGTGACTCTTTCCAACATTGAAAGTTATTTGATTCCGGGTGTTTATGCCATTTCAATCGGCGCACTTACCCACTCGGCGCCGTCTGTCGACATAAGTCTTGAATTTGAATTTTCACGCTGATCATGCTCGATCATGAATTTGATCAATTGCGCTTTTTGCACCCCTTGCGCGGGTATCAAAAAGAAATAATCGAGCTTGTCCACACAAAAATTGCAGACGGCGAACGTGAACTGAATATAGTGGCACCTCCCGGCGCCGGAAAAACTATAATTGGTTTACAACTGATATGCGATTTGAAAATCAGGACCCTTGTTTTGTGTCCAAATACAACTATCCAGAATCAGTGGATCAAAAAACTGGATTTATTCATATCGGCCGAAAGCCTTACCCTGGCAGCATCCGACCTGATCGGCAAGGGAGACAAAAAAACACAACCGATAACGGTTGTGACTTATCAGGCTTTATCCACACCTGAGCGCGAGCAAGAATTAATAATTAATTCAGCGCTTTCGTCCTGGCTCGAAGAAGTCGAAGGAGATCAAAATCGTATCGACCAGATGCGCGACTGCAATCCCAAAGCATACGAAAAAGAACTTTCAAGACACAAACGCAGAGCCCGCCGCCACTTGATCGACGATATAGAAATAGATCAGGTTTTGCATCCCAAAGCGATGAATCTTATAAATAAACTGAAAAAAGAAAAATTCGGTCTCATTGTCCTGGACGAGTGCCACCACCTCACAGATTACTGGGCAAGCATCATTTCAAAAGTCATAGACTATCTCGGCAATCCGCTCATAATAGGACTCACCGCCACACCCCCCGAAGGCAAATCCAATCTGCAAAAATCCAGATATTTAAAATTGGTCGGAGAAATAGATTATGAGGTGCCGACACCTGCTCT
>CAZEQP010000560.1:0-3157 GCA_964514345.1 uncultured Candidatus Obscuribacterales bacterium | reverse complement strand
GAGGTTGATTATCAGAATCGAGACCGCCGCCGCCCTTTTCTGCGGCAAAGCTAAAGAGACTGATTTGCCCGGAGGCTTCCTGTGCCTGTTTGCGTGTAGCACGTTCAACCAGACTGTCTAAATTTGCCAGCGCTTGCTTTCTGGAAACTCCCAGATTTACGCAAGCTCCGCATTTGATCAATGCTTCAAGCGCCCGCTTGTTTACAACTCTGAGATCCAGCCTGGTTATGAAATCCTGTATGGACTGAAATTTCCCGCCTTCGTTGCGCTTTTTCACGATTTCAAGCACGGCAGCCTCACCCACATTCTTGATGCCGGCCATACCAAAACGGATAGAGCCACCGTCAGCGGTGAAATCAAGACCGGATATATTCACGTCCGGAGCTAAAATGGGAATGTCCATGGCCTGGCATTCTGCAATATATGCCTGCACTTTGTCTTGATCCGATGCCACCGACGACAACAGAGCCGTCATGTATTCCACAGGGTAATGTGTCTTTAGATAAGCCGTCTGGTAAGTCACCATGGCATAAGCCTGGGAATGCGACTTGTTGAAACAGTATTCGGCAAACTGCACCATTGTGTCGAAAAGTTTTTCCGAAATGGTCGCGCTTATGCCGTTTTTGGCGCAGCCATCCATGAATTTGCCCCGGTGCGCTTCCATTTCTTCAGGCTTTTTCTTGCCCATGGCCCGGCGCAACAAGTCGGCTTCTCCCAGGCTGTATCCACCCAGTTTTTGAGCTATTTGCATGACTTGTTCTTGATAGACGATCTGACCGTAAGTATCCTTGAGTATGGACTCAAGCATCGGCGTGTCGTATTTGATTGTTGTTTTGCCGTTCTTGCAATCGATGAATTTTTCAATCATGCCCGAATCAAGCGGACCGGGACGGTACAAGGCAATCAGAGCTGATATGTCTTCCAGATTGGAAGGTTTCATGTCGCGTGCCACCTGACGCATCCCGGCTGAAGTTTCAAGCTGGAATATACCGGCCAGGTCCCCGTTGCTTATCGTGGTGAAAACTTTCTCGTCATCCAGAGGCAGCTTGTCCGGCTCTATTTTCAATCCGCGTGTTTCTTCTATGATTGAAACTGCTTTTGCCACCATAGTCAGGTTGCGCAATCCCAGAAAGTCCATTTTGACAAGACCGACATAAGCCAGGTCTTCCATATAAAATTGAGTGATTATAGTGCCGTCGTTGTTGCGCTGCACAGGCACGATTTCATCCAAAGGCACATCTGAAATGACCACACCGGCTGCGTGCATTCCAAAAGTGCGGTTGACGCCTTCAAGCTTTATGGCCAGGTCTATAACCTGTTTGGCTTCATCATCAGTGCTGTAGATTTTCTTAAAATCAGGGTGATCACTCACCATTTCTTTCAAAGGTGTGGTTTTGCCCCGCACAACAGGCACCATCTTGGCCAGCTTGGTCGATTCGGCGAAAGGAAATTCAAGCACCCGAGCCACATCTTTCAAAACGGCCTTGGAAGTCATTCTGTTGAATGTGATGATTTGCGCCACTCTGTCCTGACCATACTTCTCACTTGCATATTTGATAATCTCATCTCGACGCTCGATACAAAAGTCGGTATCGATATCAGGCATGGATGAGCGTTCCGGATTTAAGAAGCGCTCAAAAAGCAAGTTGTATTTAATCGGATCCACATTGGTGATACCAAGGGCATAAGCAACAAGACTGCCCGCCGCCGAGCCGCGTCCCGGTCCGACCGGTATTCCTTTGTCCCGGGCAAACTGGATAAAGTCGGCAGTGATCAAAAAGTATGAGCAAAAATTCTTGTCCTCCATCACTTTCAATTCGGTGATGGCGCGTTCTTCGTACTCTTTTGGAATATCAGGATTGATTTTTTGTTTCAGTCCGTCAAAAACCAACCGGTTGAGATAACTTTCCACAGTGTGACCGGGCGGCACAGGAAAATCAGGCAGTCGTGGATCACCACCCAGTTTTACCGGCTCCACTTTGTCGGCAATTTCAAGAGTGCTTAAAATAGATTCTTCAATATATTCATCATCAAGGTGGTCACGAAAAAGTGCCGCCATCTCATCGCCGTTTTTTATATATTCCCAGCCGGTGAATTTCATGCGGCTTTCATTAGTCACCACTTTGCCCATCTGGATGCAAAGCAAACAATCGTGAGCGGCGGCATCGGTTTTATTGGTGAAATGCGAGTCGTTGGTGCAACAGAGTTTTATGCCCAGCTCGCGCGACAATTGAATGAGCATTTTGTTGACCTTGCGGTCTTCTGCCATTCCGTGATCTTGAATTTCTAAATAATAATTTTCGCCGAAAGTCTCTTTATACCAGGAGGCTACACGTTTGGCTTCGTCATAACGATCGGCTAAAAGATGCTGGCATATTTCAGCCCCCAGACAACCGGAGAGGATCATCAATCCTTCGCGGTATTCATGCAGCATTTCTTTATTTATGCGCGGCTTGTAATAATAACCGTCTATATGGGCGCGAGAATTCAGTTTGACAAGATTTTTGTAACCCTGCTTGTTTCGCACAAGCATAGTCAGGTGATAAAGATTTGTTTTTGTCTTTTTATCCGTTATATCGCCGTCGATGATATAGGCTTCACAGCCTAATATCGGCTTGACCCCGCCTATCTCGTGACAGGTCTTGGACAGCTCTATTGCACCATACATGACACCATGATCAGTAATGGCTACGGCCGGCATATTTTCAGCTTTAGCTTTAAGCACCAGGTCTTTTATCACCGTAGCCCCATCAAGCAGGCTATATTCGGTGTGCAGGTGCAAAGGGACATAAGGACGCGGGCTCATGCCGGTATCTACCTTCAAAGGTTAGTGTATATCCATAATAGCGAACTTGAAGCGATTCTTCACCGGATGCAAGTCCGCCTAATATTAAATACGAACTAATGGCTCAAAAAGTTCAATGTGAAAAGTAGATTTTGACAAGGCCCGCTTAGTTTTAAACTTAGCTGAGCACCAAATTCTTTGAATGCGGATTCAAAAGGTTTCTGCGAGTGCGACGGCGAGAAACAGGGTGGCGATGTGACTCTTTCTTAGGCAATTCAATTCCCATATCCATCAAGCGGGACTGCAAAGCTTCTTCGCGCTCAACGTGTGATATGGCTTGTCTAAACCACATTCTCAGGCATGCTCTTTCTT
>CAZEQP010000559.1:0-3162 GCA_964514345.1 uncultured Candidatus Obscuribacterales bacterium | reverse complement strand
TGCTTTGAAAAATTACGGACTCAATCTGGGTATTTGTTTTCAAATTGTTGATGATTTGCTGGATATCACAGGCGACTTTGATCAGAAAAACAAAGATAAAGGTGTTCTTAAACCTTTAGGTGGAGACCTTCGCAATGGCGTGCTTACAGCTCCAGTGCTTTATGCGCTAGAAGAGGGCGGGAAAAATTCAACCAGACTGCGTAAACTGATAGAAGACCGTGCAGTAGTCGAAGATGAAGGCAATGAGGAAGGACTTTCGATAATTCTCAAATCAGATGCCATCGGCAAAACCGCTGAACTGGCGGCAAAATATGCCGGTCAGGCTAAGAACGACATAAGTCTTTTGCCTGAATCAAAGTATAAAGATGGGCTCAGGGGATTGGCTGACTTCATTATGTCTAGAACCGAATCGGCTTGAATCTGGAAACTAAAATGTCAAATCCCAAAAAGCTTTCATTCGGTTTCTGGTCGCAAGTCAAAACTTCAGTCATTCTAATTGCTTTGACCGCAACCACAATACTTGTTGGAGCCTGGTGTCCGCAAGAATCCCAGGTCGGCAAAGAAAAAGTTTTTGAAGCTTTCGGCCAGGAAAACGGTCAGCTCCTGATAAATCTGGGTGTTGCCGACACTTTCCATTCACCCTGGTTTTTATTTTTGATCGCCATGCTTTCGCTAAGTATGCTGGCAGCCAGTTTTGAACGTGTTTTTCCCCGTCTTTTGATTTTGAAAAACAGTATGCCCTTACTGGGTGGTGCTGAAATCACAAAACTTCCCTATCACCGGCAAATCACTCGCACCGAATCTGGTACCAATTTTCTGGATGAGATGGACAAAAAATTGCAGGCAAAAGGATTCAAAACCCAAAGACAGGGTGACCGTCTTCTGGCTGAGTACGGAAAAATAAGTCGGCTGGCGCCCAGTGTCACTCATGTGGGGCTGCTCAGTTTGCTTGTCGGTGTGACAATTACTTCATGGACCGGATTCAACGGATTCCAGCCTGTGAGGCTGGGTGAATGTCTCAATCTGGCGGATTCGCAGCATTCGAAACTCTGGATTGGAAAATTGCCCAAGTGGCAAGCGCGGGTGGTCGAAACACGCAGAGAAAATCATCCTACTGGTGAGCCCAAACAGTGGTACACCACCCTTGAAATTGAAGACCAGTTCGGCAAAGTGCTTAAAAAAGGCGAGCTGTCGGTCAATAACCCTCTGACTTTTGAAGATGTGGACATTTATCAATCGAGCTGGGGAATTGATTCTATTTCTTTGAAATTTAACGGTCAAAAACAAGAGATTCCGGTAAATCCGATGGGCAAGCGTTTTGCCGCCTTTCTTCCTCTGGACAAAGATTCAGTGATGATTTTTTCGGTTCTTGATCAAAAGTCTGAATTACGCATTTTTGCCAAGCAAGCGAGTTGGGATGCACCTAAACTTCTGGCTGAAGTTGGGCCTGGCGCCACTGTCGATCTTGGTGGAGTGAAAATAGAATACGAAGGAATAATTCCCAGAACCGGACTGCAATACAAAAAAGACCCGGGCATCTTTGTTGTGTACACAGCTTTCGGCTTTATCATCGCCGGTGTAATGCTGGCATTCATTCCGCACAGACATGTTTGGTTGTGCAAAGAAAACGACGGTGAAAATGAAAATTTATATGCGGGTGGACGCTCACCCAAAGCAAAAATGGCTTTTCAAAAAATGATGGACAAAATGCTGGATCCTTATATGAAGCAAACTCCGGCAATTAAAGAGCAGGAAAAAGAAGAGATATGTCAGACCTCCAGATAGCGCTTACAAACACGGCAGGAATTACATCCATAATTTCTTTCTGGGTGTTTGTGGCTTCAAATGCTTTCAAACAATGGAAGCCTAAAATATTAAATGCTGCTTTCTGGGTTTTATTAATAGGATTCTTAGCTCTTACCGCCGCCATAGTTGCCCGCGGAATCGAAGCTCAGAGATTTCCACTTTCGAATTTGTACGAATCTTTGCTCTGGTTTGCCTGGGCTGTTATGGGTGCTTATTTGTGGCTTGCCGCAAGCCTTAATCATGCCGGAATATGGCATCTGGGTTGGCTTGCCAGTTTGACTGCCGCCTCATTCTTTTTATATGGAAGCTGGTTGCCACAAAGTCAGCACGACATTGCACCTCTTGTGCCGGCGCTGGTCAGTTACTGGCGCCAGATTCATGTTCCGCCCCTGATAGTTTCATATGCCATGTTTTTTCTTTCCGGATTAAGCGGACTGGTGCAATTATGGTGGTCAGGGCGCCGGGTGTCGCTCTATTACCTGATAGGCACTATTATTCTTGCCGTCTCCGCCATTGCACTGGGCACTTTCAGCGAAATTGCAGTCTTTTATCTGCAAGCTCTATTTGTGGGTGGAAGTATCCTGGGAGTAATCGCCGGCTGGCTCGCTTTGAAAAAGATAAAACCGCTTGCTCTAGGCGTAAACACCAATAACAGCGAGCTTTACGATGATATTTCATATAGATGTATTTCTATAGGATTTCCACTTTTAACAATTGGTATCATCACTGGTGGACTGTGGGCCAACCATGCCTGGGGCTCTTACTGGTCCTGGGATCCAAAAGAATCTATGGCGCTTGTAACCTGGCTTTCTTACGCCGCCTACATACATTTGCGTATTCATCGTGAAATTTCGGCAGAAAAATTGTCTGTAGTTTCATGTATTGGATTGTTACTTACTTTACTCACTTACCTGGGATTTAATACTCTGGGATTTGGCGGTCTGCACAGTTACGGGCAGCTCAAATAGCGTTTTTTTTACAGAAGCAGAATAAATGCGGGCTAAAAACTAGGGTTAATCCCGTTATTAACATTGGCTCTGGAACTTTTAATAGGTAGAGTCGTCCTATTTCCCAGAAGGTACGACATAACAAATCAACCGCCAGTCTGAAAGACTACGGCGTTTTTTCATCCTAGGGTTCTAATTGGTAGTAAAAAAACATGAGAAAAGTAAACACTAATTTTGCTTATTCATCCATAAACGACGAAGCTTATAATGCTCCGGCGCCTTATGACGAGGCTGGCGGAAGCGATTACAATTTCAGCCCCGACACAAATTATGAGGTGGCGGACGATGCGCCTTCTGTGGGGCGTCCCAGTGCGCCTAAAGAAGACCCCATTCAGCTTTATCTGCGCAC
>CAZEQP010000558.1:0-3163 GCA_964514345.1 uncultured Candidatus Obscuribacterales bacterium | reverse complement strand
CGGTTTCATGCGTTCCTCAAGTAATTCCGGGTCAACCAGGGCAATTGCCATCAGAGCTAAAAAGAGCTGTAATCCAAGCGTCAGCCACATAAAAGGAAGCTCGGTGGTGCCTGAAATCAGAAACATGATTACGACAATGACGCCGAAAAATATGGCGGTTCCAGGCAGAGCGCAGGCGTCATATTTGCTTTGTATTGCGCTAGATTTATAATTAATGATGTTGTTCTGGAGGTGCATCGTGGCAATAGCAAAAAGAGTCGTGCTTTTCCTACTGGTGAACGCGCTTGTTGTGATTACCATTTCAGCGCTGACATCATTTCTGGGCTTGACCCCGCGGCTGCGTTCATACGGATTTGATCTTGGACAACTTGCTGTGTTCTGTGCCTTGTGGGGCATGGGCGGCGCTTTTATTTCTTTGTTGCTTTCCCGCGCTATGGCAAAGTGGACAATGGGATTGCAATTGATAGATGCGAATACTGCGGATCCTGAATTGCGTCAATTGTATATGACAGTCCAGGAGCTTTCGCGAAAAGTCGGTTTGCCGCAAATGCCTGAAGTGGCAATTTATGACTCGCCTGAATTGAACGCTTTTGCCACCGGACCCACCAAGTCTCAAGCACTGGTGGCGGTATCAACCGGGTTGTTGCAGCGTATGAATCGTGATGAAATTGAAGGTGTTCTGGGACATGAAATAGCCCACGTGGCAAACGGAGACATGGTCACCATGACTCTTTTGCAAGGCGTGGTAAACGCATTTGTGATGTTCTTCGCCAGAATTCTTGCTTATGCTTTGACCGCCGGTCGTCAAAGCGACGGACAACGCAGTGTAGGTATGGCATATTATGCAGTTCAATTTGTTCTGGAAATAGTCTTTATGATTCTGGGCTCTATCGTTGTTGCCTGGTTCTCGCGCTGGCGTGAATTCAGAGCCGATGCCGGCGGCGCCCAATTGTCGGGCACTCAAAGTATGGTGAGCGCGCTTCAAGCTTTGAAAACATACAGTGAAGAACAAACTGCAGTTCCGGCCAATCTGAGAACATTGATGATTTCAGGCGGACAGTCCAGTTTGATGAAACTGTTTGCCTCGCACCCGCCTCTGGATGACAGAATCGCCAAGCTGGTTGAACGTGGCGCCTCGGCGCAATCGCTTCAATCCTGAGGTGGTTCTAGTTTCTCTTCGCTAGCACGAGGACTCGGTTCAGGTTTTTTAGGTACGGCTGCGCCCGCTGTTCCGTCGTTGCCTCGCCGTTTGCGCACTTCTTCTTCAATTGCTTCTTCAGTGATGTTATTGACCTGCAGTGCACCAGCGCATATCTCGCGCCAGGGAGCACCCTTAAGTGCCTGCCGAACGACAACTTCAAAGACTTGTTCGCGAACATCGAATCCATAAAAATCCGACGTTGCCAGCGCGCGTTTTCCACAGTGAGGGCAATAAACCTCGATAGCTTTAACAATCTTTCCGCAATGCTGACACTTCAGTGGCAGATTCTCATTCGGTAAATTCTCGTGCATCATGTTACCCCAGTTCGTAAGAGGTGATTCCGTATATCTCATTGTACGGAAGATCCGGAAATTTACCATGATACATGCGAGCGCAACCGGCACCTTCGGTCATTTTGTATTTGTCAGCCATATCTAAAGCTGCCTGATTTTTTTCTGGAACGCAAAGAATAATGGGATCCCCCACTGCCACCGTATTCAGTGCTTTGAATATTTGGTCGGCCACTTCCGGATTAGAGGCAAACAATGGTCCAATTTTCCATCCTGAGTGGCATCGTCTAATTGTTCCAAAGCCCAGATACTCTGCGTCTTTGCGATACTTGAAAGAAAAACTGTCCGGCATAGTCAACCAGTTCTTTAGAAAAGTTGTTCTGGAAAAACCAAAACAACGCTTGTCTATTTTTGCGATTTCGGCAAAATCGGACTCTTCAATTTTAGAAACGCAAGACTGGTCATAGTCCAGTTTCTGTCCTGTTGTTAGCAATTTAAGATCGCGATGACTGACTACAAATCCACCGCTTGCATAAAAATCTTGCATGTTGAAGACCCCGTCCATGCCTATGGCAGCATCAGGTTCAAGCCTTGCCAATAATCTGTTTCGACGCTCGAACCACAACTGACGTCCCAGTCCCTGAGCGCGCATTTCGGGGCGCACAATGAAAAATCCCATGAAGCCGAATTTGCCGTCATAAGAAACAATCGAGCCGGAGCCGATCATTTCACCGTCCGCTTCCAGTGCGATAAATCCTTCGGGATCTGTCTGCCAGAATATTTCCGCGTCATGCAGCCCCGGATTCCAGCCTTCTTGCCGCGCCCAGTCAACAGCCGTGTCCAGTTCGCTGCGTGTCATATTTCTGATCGTAATAGTGTGTTGAGTCATTGTGTTTTTATTTAAATTGATAAGAATGAGCAATTATATCAATTAAGCAAGGCCTTGTCTGATGCTGAATTATTTCGAGCACTCGCCCGGCTAAATCAAGTTATGATGCCGGTTCTGATGTGCGGACCAAGGGGTAAGTCACAAAACTCTGCCTCGGATTAGTAATTCCCAAAACGGGAATTTTTCTGTTGCAAATCAGTTCCCGATATGGGAAGATGAGGAAAGAGATAAATGATGCAAATTATTCACTGGGGAAAAGCGAAGAGTTTTTACAGGCTGCATCGTTTTGCCGAAAAGCCATTGCGAAGTTGGAAAAAGAAAGTTCAAGCCGCCACTTGGGAAAACTTTTCAGATATTCGTGAAACTTTCTCAAGCGCCGATTGGGTCGATGGTCAAATAGTATTCAATATTGCTGGGAATCACTACAGATTGGTGGCAGTAGCTAGGTTTGAGAATCGGAAACTATACATTCGTCAGGTAATGACACATGAAGAATACAGCAAAGAAAATTGGAAAAAATGAGAGTCGCTCAAAACTTGCAAAAGTTGTTAGTGACCGAGAGGAGTATGAGAATCTGTGCAAGGGATTCCCTTTGCGACCAATTAGAAACGATAAGCAAAATGATCGGGCTGCCGAAGTATGCGATGGTTTGACGGATAGGTTGGGCAAATTAAGCAAGGCTGAGGAAGACTATCTTGATGTGCTTTCAGACCTAATAATAAAGTATGAATCAAAATGGGATGATGCTCTGCCAATGCCACCTTCAGAGATGATTCAGTCATT
>CAZEQP010000557.1:0-3163 GCA_964514345.1 uncultured Candidatus Obscuribacterales bacterium | reverse complement strand
GGGGTCAATCAACTATCGATCGAACAGCTTACCGCAGAGTTGAACGACGGCGGCTATACAACGGACCAGCTCAAAATAATTGCCACCATCATAAAAGATTCAGGCGACAATTATGTGACCGCTCTTGCTTCATCTACTGGTCCCAATCAAGTCTCGCTTGTGATGGGAGCCTCGGCCGCTTCTGTCAAAGCAGGCATTCATGCCGGTAACCTGGTGAAAGAAATGGCCCAGATTTGCGGAGGCTCTGGAGGCGGGCGCCCAGATCTCGCTCAGGCGGGTGGTAAAGACCCGAGCCGTATCAAAGAAGCCCTGCAAAAAGTGAAAGAGGTAGTAAGTCGTTAATGGTTGACAAAGTAATTTTATTTGCCGACGGCGGCTCCCGGGGAAATCCCGGTCCATCCGGTTCAGGAGCGGTCCTGAAAGGTGCAGACGGTTCAGTCATTGCTGAAGTCAATGCATTCATCGGTCACACATCAAATAATGTGGCCGAATATACAGGACTTTTGATCGGTCTGAAAAAAGCCATCGAACTTGGTGTCAAACAAATTGAAGTGCGCATGGATTCTCAGCTTGTAGTCAGACAGATACTGGGCGAGTATAAAGTAAAAAATGAAAAGCTCATTCCTCTTTACAGAGAGGCGCTTGAGCTGTCGCGCAAATTCAGCGAATTCAAAATAAATCATATTCCAAGAGACTTAAACAAAGAAGCGGACATCCTGGCTAACAGAGCCATGGATAATGGAGGATAAAAAACGTGCGTTTACTGAATAAACTTGTGGTATCACTGGCGGCTATCCTTTTTTCGGCTCAAGCAGCCCTCGCCGGCGCACCGCCTGTGCGCATCGCAGTGGTGCAAGGGGGAGGATCCGGAATCGAGCAAGACATAGTAGACCGCATTTCGAATGCTCTGAGCAATAATCCAAACGTGGCTTTGTCTACAGTCAATCCCGACTGGTATGTCGTTTGCAATATCAAAGAATTCATGGACCAGACTTCCGGCCAGATTCGCTATAACGGAAGCGTTTTAATTAAAACCACTGGTGGTCACATAATTTCTACGGTGGCAGTGCAAAAATATATGCAAGATTTTTCACTCAGCCCCGGAACCCCGCTGAACAAAGCCCTGGTGGACAAAGCCACACGCGATGCTACAAGTGGTGCGGCTGAGCGGGCGATAGGACCTATCGAAAATGCAGTGCAAGTAGAAATGGAAACCAGAGAAAAGGTCATTCAAGCTCAGATGGCAGCCGAACAGGAAGAGTTTGACCAGGCCATAAATGCACTTCGTCTTGTCACTCCCGATTCTCCCCATTTTCAAAATGTGAGAAATCTGATGGATGAGTTTGCCATGGAAAAACAAGCCAAAGAAAATCTGGCTAAAGCCCAGGCTCTCATTAAGTCAGGAAAATCCGGACAAGCAATTGCATTGCTGAAAGCTATACCGGCCAAATCTCGTTACAAAGGAAGAGCCAGTGCCTTGCTTGCCAGTATCGGCGGAGGCAAGAAAAAACCAGCATTAGCAAAAAATAAGAAGCCTTCAGGCACAATAAGCACAAGCAAACAAGCAGATTTGAAAGCTCTGGACAAAGCCCTTGAGCTGGAAAAGAAAGCTATTGAAAACGCGCAAGCCAAAGTGCGCTCACAGATTAAATAAAGAATTAAAGCTTCTTCCGGCTAAATTAGCTGACCGTGCGGTTAAACTGTACGGTAACTCCGTTTATGACTAAAGAGATTATCTCGGGAGAGTTCAATGTTTTTGCGCAAATTCAGTGCTCTGCTTTTCACTTTTATTTTTGCTTCCAGTTTAATTTTCCCTCTTACGGCACAAGCCGGACAGAAAAGAAAACTGGCTATCCTTCCGTTTGAATACGGAGCAGTTCAGACCAATGTCGGCACTGTCGACGTGGGTAAAGGTATCACCACTCTACTCATCACCAAGCTGGTGAATGACGGGACCTATTCAATCATCGAGCGCCAGATGCTCGACTCAATTTTAAAAGAACAAAACTTTTCGGTATCTGACCGAGCCGATCAATCTACCGCCATCAAAATCGGTAAATTGTTGAGCATCGACGCCATTGTTGTCGGCACAGTGACCCAGTTCGGTTTTGAATCTAAAAACACCAACGTGGGCGCAGGCGTATCCACCGCTACCCGCTACATCCCTTATGTGGGCGGATTCGGTGGAGCTTTCGGCGGCATTTCGGTGAAAAAGAGCAAAGTGCAAGTTGCACTCGATGCCCGCATCATCGACGTGACAACCGGTGAGATTCTTGGCGCCGTTCACGGTGTCGGCAAATCACAAAGATCCGGCACCGACCTCTGGGGCGGCTCCGGCTGGTCTGGCGGTGAAGCAGGTTGGGGTTCTTCCGATTTCGCCACCACAATTGCCGGTGAAGCGACTATGCAAGCAGTGGATGATATCGGAACCCAGCTTCTGGCTTACGCCAACAAGCTTCCTGACAATGCTTCACTTGCCGCCAAAAACGTCACAGGCAAAATTGCCGACGTCTCAGGCACCACAGTCACAGTCAACCTGGGCAAAAAGAACGGTTTGAAAGTCGGCTCCAAACTGCATATCGAGCGCCCGACCAAAACAATCCGCGACCCCGATACAGGCAACGTGATCAAAGAAATTTTCACCACTGTTGCTGAAATCACACTCAAAGAAGTTGATGACATGACCTCCACCGGAGACATCATCAAAGGCGTGGGCGTGAAAGTTGGCGACACGGTCAAAATGGTCACCACCGACGTTTCGGCAGTGGTGCTCGGCAAAGAAAACAAAGGTGGAGCTCAATAAGGAGATATTGATTTGAAAGCCATTAGAAAGACTTGTCTTGTACTCTTAAGCGTATTGGCTCTCGCCTCTGGCACCAGTGCCATCGCCAAAGAAAAGAACTGGGACAAAGAACTGGAAAAAGGCTATCACGAGCTCAAAATGGGCAATATCGACGAATCAATAAAAATCTTCCAGGGCAAAGTGAACAAAAATCCCGCATCGGGTCAATGTCACTGCGCCCTGGGAGAAGCTCTTAAGAAAAAAGGTCAACACGACGCCGCCAAAAAAGAATTCTTGCTCGCCACTCAAGTGGAACCCGGTTTCGGTGAATCTCACTATCATCTAGGCCAGTGCTATGAATTCGACAATCAGTGGCAAGAT
>CAZEQP010000556.1:0-3166 GCA_964514345.1 uncultured Candidatus Obscuribacterales bacterium | reverse complement strand
AATGTACGTAAGAAGGTTTACCGCCGAATTTGATGAAGATTCGGGAACCTTTTTGTCCTTGCTGAGCGATTTGAAAGTCTTTTCAATAATCGAATCGAAGCTTTTATTATCACTCGTGCCTTCGAATTTAAAGTGAGTAAGGAAGCCAACCTTTGAGATACCATAAGTGACGTGGCAAACAAGAACCTTTCCAGCAAAAGCACCCTTATTAGTGTCTTTGGTCAGCTTTTGTGTTATTGATTTAGTAAGTTGTTTTTTCCACTCGATAAATTTTGCCGGATCCTCTTTCTTCCAAACTTTAGGCCAGCCAACTTCAGCATGAAACTTTGGATTGATAACATGCTGCCAACCAGTTTCAGCGGGAATCTCGTCTTGCGCCGAAACAGGCAAGATTGTCCAAAACACGGCTATCGTGGATAGTAAGATCGAGACTCCCATAATTTTCATTCTAACATCTGCGCTCGGGCACCCAGGTCAGTCAACTGGGAAAAATCCCACTCACACAGGAAAATTAATGTCGTCTTCAGTGAGGTCTGTCCCACTGTGAACGTATTTACGTGCGTCTTGAAAATAGAAGGATGGGTATGAAAAATCCACCTACCGAGGTGTCGCACAATGAGAGCTGTTAGCAACAAAATAAATTTCGGAGACCAGTATGAGATTCTGAGCGTTCTTGGCGAAGGTGGCATGGGAACGGTTTATAAAGTACTGGATAAAACTCTGAACAAGCACTTTGCTTTCAAAGTTTTGCGTCCGGAGTTGGCAAAAGTGCAAAGTGTGGTATCACGCTTCAATCAAGAAGCGCAGGCCGCAAGCCGCCTCACGCATGTGAATCTTGCAAGCGTTTATGCCAGTGGAAAGGCAAAATCGGGTTTGCCGTATTTAGTGATGGATTTTCTCGACGGCAAGAATCTAGAACAAATCCTGGAAAAGAACGGGTTTGTAGAAAGTGACAAAGCACTAGATATTTTTATCGAGATTTGCGACGCTCTGGAGCATGCACATGCAAAAGGTATTATTCATCGCGATCTTAAGCCTAGCAATGTAATTTTGGTAGACAATGAAGAGCGAGTGAAAATTGTCGATTTCGGCATTGCAAAAATTTTGCCGCGTCCGGGAGCCGAGACTATGAAGCTTACTTTTGGAGAAGAAGTACTGGGCAGTCCCACTTACATGAGCCCGGAGCAGTGTCGTGGAGATGAGCTTGATGTGCGGTCCGACGTATATTCTATGGGTTGTTTGATGTATGAGGTGTTGACCGGCCGTCCGCCATTTCAGGCGGACAATGCAATCAAAACAATCTTGAAACATTTGCATGAAGAACCGCCCAATTTGGCATTCTATTTGAAGGACAGGCACTTGCCGGAATTTTTAGAAGTCGTGGTGCTTAAATGTCTGGCTAAGAATAGTAAGAGTCGATATCAAAATGTGTTTCAGTTGCGTATGGATTTAAATGCAGTGCGTGAGGGACGCAGACCAAAGGCGCGCACGAAGTATTCTTCGAACTTATTCAAGAAACGAATAATTCACTTTTCGATTGTTTTGTCCAGCGCTGCCGCTTTTGTATTCACAATGATTTGGGATAAAGAAAATTTGAAGTCACCAGTTCCTGCGGTCATTGAGAAGATAGTTTACAGGGAAGCAAAACCTGCTCCTCCTGTCGTCCAGATAGATCAAGAAAAACTAGACTTACAAGTTGAGTTAGGTCTGGCGGAAAGGGAAAAACCAGTAGATTACTCAAGAGTAGCTGCTGCCGAGTTTGAACTGGTGAAATATTATTCGCACAAAACAAATATACCCGAAGCTACTATCCACATGGAAAAAGTAATTGATCTATTGGATAAAATTCCGGATACACAATTAATATCGAAAGCCAGATATTTATACTCGATGGGATTTTTCTACGAATGGGCCGGTAGGCATGAGGCGGCGCTGAAATATTTCAAGGCATCAGTAGCCGTTCAAGAAAAATTGCCTGGTATTATCCCCGGTATTGGAGCATCTTACAATGAGCTGGCTAATTTCATCGGTATAAAAGAAGGAAACAGAAAAGAAGCTGAACAGTATTATAAGAAAGCCTATTCAGTTTTTAAGAATGAGTTCGGCGAGAATTGTCAGGAAATTGCCCAAATTTATTCTAATATGTCTCGAATGTATACGTTAAATGGAATGAGAGCAAAAGTTCAACATTACAAAAGATTGGCTTCCGACACACGCTCATTTAGCAACCAGACTCCTATTTTTTCTATCGATAGCAGAAACAATTTTGGTGCCAGCGAGGTTTGCTTGTTGACCCGATTCAATGGACTGATGCCGTGCGAGCGAAGGTATGGGTCTAGCTTTCCCTGGTGATGGAAGCTATTTCGATTTGGTATCAGAACTGAACATATAACCAAGCTGATATCTAAGCGGTTCGGTGACACTAGCAAAAGATGACACCATCATCAGTGCCAAAGTGAAATTCAATATTCTCATGGAATTTAAGCCTCTTATCTTTACCACATTTTCCACCACGGTTTTTGTGAATCAGGCTCCTCGGCAACCGGTTTGAAATTCGGATCTAGTAAGGGAAGTATTGACGGTCTGCCAGGATTTGTGAGATGACCATCTCCTTGTTCCATAAAGGCTCTAGCCATATCCAGAGTATTGCTGTTGGGACCGTTGATCGCCCACTCATATTCCTCCGGACGCAATAATTTGATTGTGAGAAGATCAATAGAAACGCCGTGCAATTCCCCAATGCAAGCAGGCTTTCCAAGTTTTTTGCTTGTGTTTGGGATACCAACGATACTGCCCATGAAACCATTATCAGATATATATTCTTCCAGTCCACGCACTGGAGGAATCGCAGCCGTGGAGCATAAGAATTTTTGCACCCGGTTTTTGAGTTGCACACGCTCATAAACAATCCAATCAGTCAATGCCCACATAACAGTCGGCATCCAACTGCTGGCGATGCCTTGATCCGTGTGATTCTTCAAGGAAGATTTGTTGGTTTCAACCATTAGTTCCATTCCGAAAGTCCACATCGGAACATCGTCATGCATAGACATGTCCCAGGGATTGGACAGTCCATCTGTCACCACGCAAACAGAGTCCTTGCGATGACTGCTGCGCAGCTTTCCGATTGCATTCGCCGGCCACAAAATCGTTATGGGACCACTTG
>CAZEQP010000555.1:0-3174 GCA_964514345.1 uncultured Candidatus Obscuribacterales bacterium | reverse complement strand
CAGGAGATCAAAATAAATGCAATCAATCTTGACGCTTAGAATAACCGTGGATTGTGTTAGAACAGGTTGGGAAAAAGCAAAGAAGCCATCGATGATTACAATCATTGCTTACAGATCAATCCGAAGTTTGTCATAGCTTTATACAACCGAGCAATAGAGCGCGAGAGAATTAATGAATTTAAAAGTGCAATCAGCGATCTGGACAGGGCTATCAAATTGAAACCAGATTTTAAACAAGCTTATTTAGTCAGAGCGACCTGTAATTTTTCTTTGAAAAAATTCAATGAGGTCACTGTCGATTGTGACAAAGCTATTGCGTTGGATCCATCTGACGTATTTTCATATCGCACGAGAGCGCGTGCGCGACGTAATTTAGGAGATATTATCGGGGCAATGAAGGATAGCGAGATTGCAGTTAAATTGGAACCTGAGAATTCATTTTCCTTTGGAACAAGATCCAATTGTCTTGCCGATAAAGAAATAGATCAAAAGTTGAAAGACATAAACAAAGCAATAGAGCTGGATCTGAAATATGGAGGCTGGTACGAGGATAGAGCAGAATTAGAGTGGAAGAAAGGCGACTATATTGCCGCAGCTAAGGATTATTGTTCACAGTTTATATGCCAACATTTTAAGAAGTGACTTGAGTTCGTGATTCTATAGTGCATTCTTGGAAATGCGAATACTGTTAGCAAGAAAAACATAGAGAAAAGCCGCAAATAAAATCAATGATGCCACTTTTAAAACTAAACTGTAAGGTTTGTTTCCGCGACGGAACAGCTCGTATCCGACGATTCCAGAGTAAATCAGCCAGACATTTCCAAACCAATGCATGAACACAGTTGCGTCAATATAGTTGTGTTTGAAGAAAGTATCACCCAGAGCAAAATAAAAGCCTCCAATCAAAGAGCCTGAACCTAAGTACCAGTTAGCGTACATTAAGAGACTAAAAATGAGAAGAACAGACAAAGCGGGTGGCTTCCAATTCTTAGTCTGCATCGCTTTTCTAAAGACGAAAATCTGAACCGCTAAAACAATGCAAGGAGCAATTGGAAAAAGCGGGAGTGTCAACATCAAAATGAAAAACGAGCCAAAGTAAGCGAAAACCATCGAAACTCGCCGAATTATTTGATCTTGGTGTGATTCTTGTTCCATAGAATAGATGCTAACACACCGCCAAAGCTATTTATAGTAATACATAGAACCAATTATCAACACGGACAGACTCAGCACCATTGCGCCAGTCGCAGCGAGAAAGACTTTGCTGAACGGCTTCTGATTGTTTTCAACAAATTCGACGAATACAAAAATCGCATAGAACAACCAGGCAAAATTAAAAATGCCAACATAGCCGGAAAGCCATGCAGCACTCATGTCTCCGTTAAAAAATAAGACGGCAAATCCTTTGTGGATCATTCCTACAAGTGAGCCTGCGGTTAATGAACCTATCAAAAAAAATAGCGTGCCCATCATCCAACAGAAGGCCAGCCACCACTGTTTTCGTTCGTTCGATATTTTAAGTCTGGGCAGAAAGGCAATGCCAACCAAAATTATGACGGTGACCATTGAAATTATCGCTACTTTGACTGGTACTGAGCTTAGGTCCATTCATCCATGCTAACATAGAGCCAATTGAGAGGGTTGTTATGAACAAAACAGTCTCACCGGCGCTAAAAGCTCTATTGGACGGATTCATCGATTATGCGGGCTTGTACCCGCCTGCTGCCGTTCCCATGGAAGCCGCCCTTGCCAACTATGTCACTTACAAAAATAGCGTGTTTGCCTGGATGCTGCGCTGGTTTGTAGTGGGGGGCAAAGAACTGGACCAAGTCCCGGAAGATTTTAATGGTTGTCTTTCTGTTCTTTCAAATGAAGATCAAGATCGTGCTGCCACCATTGAGGCAAGTGGTGCAGTCAGCGGATTCAAACCCACTTATTGCGAAGTGGCACTGAATAATATGAGCGAGCTGGACAAAGTCAAAGAGAAAAATAGTTTTGCTAAAATCCGCATGGGAGGCGTGAAACCTGAGGCTATTCCAGCCACAAAAGATGTTGCCTTATTTATTCTAAAATGCGCCGAACTGAAACTTCCATTTAAAGCTACGGCAGGATTACACCATCCGATTCGTGCCGAACAAGCTCTGACTTATGAAGCTGACGCACCACGGGCGGTGATGCATGGATTTATAAATGTTTTGATGGCGGCTTCTTTAGCCTGGCATGGAGAGAAGGACATCGAGCCTGTTCTGGCTGAGACCAATGCCCAGAATTTTAAATTCGAAGATGATAAAGCTTGCTGGAAGGACAAATGTCTTGAAGTGAATCAAATCATTGAAGCTCGACGCCAGTTTATACATTCAGTCGGTTCATGCTCATTTGATGAGCCGATACACGACCTCAAACAGCTAGGCTGGCTTTAAGTTGGGCTTCTAAAAAATAAATCTAGTGGCAGCCGCCGCCGCAGCAGTGTCCGCCCATCGGTTTTGTGGGAGCTTTGGCTTTATCTTTGGGTGAGGCTTTGGCACCGGTTGCGATATTTACGGTGAAGATGCGAGTCACATCTTCGCTACCGCACTGGGTGCAGACTGGCTTTGAATCGTCCTTCATGGAGCGTTCTATTTCAAATGTGTCTTCGCATTTCTGACAGCGATAATCATATGCCGGCATTTATTCAGCCTCCCTCTTATTTGGCTTCTGCGGGTACAGGCTGGGCGTCAGGCTGTTTCATTTTTTGTTCTTGCTGAGCTTGATCTTTCTTTTTGAAATCAAGTTTGCCCGTCACCAGCGCAGTTAAGTCGTTCACCATGATCACAGCCATCAAAACCAATAGACTCATAAAGCCCCAGCGAACTATTTCGCCGTGTGCTTTTTCGCCTACAGGCTTGCCGAAAATGGCTTCATAAAGCATGAAAGCCAGATGTCCACCATCAAGTGCCGGCCATGGTAAGAGATTCAAAAGTGCAAGGTCCATGCTTATTAGCACGGTGAAAATAAAGAGTTGATTCAAGTCTTGCTGGGCTATGTCTTTGCCGATATAGATGACGGCGAAGATGCCGTGCACATCTTGTATGCCGGGCTCTCCGGCTGCAAGGGGCTTGCCTACGTGCATGATTTGATTGGCGATACCGGCGGGAAGCTTGGATAGAGCTTCAATCATCATTTTGGTGTAGTCGC
>CAZEQP010000554.1:0-3179 GCA_964514345.1 uncultured Candidatus Obscuribacterales bacterium | reverse complement strand
AAGTATCAGACGGCATAGGCGATCATGCCCAGGCCCAGAGCCAGTACAGAAAAGCCATCGCCATGTCGCCGAAACTAGCCGCCCCTTATGTTTGTCTGGCTGAAAGTTTCATGGCTTTAGGCGGCATATCTGAAGCTATCAACGAGTTTCGCCGGGCCAATGAAGTTAAGCCGACCTGCCAGGGGTTGACCGGTCTGGCTCAAGCTCTTGTGGCCACCGATGATCCTGAAAGTTCGGTGCGGGCGGCACGTCAAGCCATTTCAGTGATGCCCAGCTCAGCCTTTGCTCATGTGGCACTCACCCACGGACTGCTTCGTCTTAAAGAAGAACAAAGCGCTCTTCGCACAGCCAGACAGGCAGTTTTGCTTGAACCTACATCGGCTGAAAGTCATATTGCTCTGGGGCGAGCCCTTTATGCAAATAAAAAAAATGCAGAAGCTGTCACAGAATTTGAACAGGCTGTACTGCTGGATCCTCTAAATGCACAGGCCCGAAATGATTGGGGCTACTCTCTTTACAAAAGGGGAGATGTCGCCTCTGCCGTCACTCAATTGCAGCTGGCTTTGAGATTAAATCCTCGTTTGAGCGAAGCCAGAAACAATCTGGAACTGGCGATTTTTGGTCTGTCCAGCCAGGGAAGCCCCTTAAGATAAGATACCGATACGGTATATAGCCATCATATACGGCGACTATGCAAAAGCGCTCGATTGATACCACAATGGTGCCAAATACGCCACCATTGCATTTCTGCCGCAGGAGTATACAATTAATGAGGCTAATTAGTTAATACTGGTCTTTTATTATGAATCACCTGAGAAAAGACGCTCAGGCGAAAGCAAAAAAAATCAAGTCCGCATGGATGACTGCACCGGTTATAACACTGGCGGCGGTGCCATTTTTTGTTGCTTCATTCTTATCGCCGGCATTAGCTCAAAACAACACCGATTCTGCCGATAAAAAACAAATAGCTCAGTACGGTCCGGGAGGCAGAAGTCAGTCCGCCCGCACACAAAGACTTCCGGCTGTGACAGGAACAGTGCAGATACGCAAACCTTTCAAACTGGTGGCGCAAGCCAATCAGGGAATTATCCATCACCTCAGTTTCCGCGATACTCCGGTGAGAGAACTGATTGCTGAAATAGCCCGACGGGGCAATTTGAACATTATCGTCGACAAATCGGTGGACGGGCGCATAACAGGTGAGTTGAAAGACGTCACTCTCAATGAAGCAATGGACACGATACTAGCTTCTGCCGGGCTGGAAAGCCGCAAACTTGACAATAATGTCATCATTATCGCTTCGAGCGTGGCCATGGTTCAGTTGAAATTGAACCGCCAGGTGGTTCGCGCTTTCAAATTAAGTTATGCCCATCCGTTTGATGTGGCCCAGATTCTGCAATTTTCAGTCTTCAACAAAGGCGTGGTATCAAGTTTTGACGAAAAGCTCGGCCTGGGTGATGCCACCACCGAGCCTGGAACCAAAAGCCAGGTTGATCAGACTTTGAAAAAAGACGAGATTTCCAAACAGCTTAATGGAACCACAAGAGAGCAAATCCAGGAAGGAACCGGATTTAACAATGCCGCGGTGGAACCGGGCAGTCAGCAAGTGCGTCAAGTGCAGGAAATAAATGCACTATATTCAATACCACCTAACGACGGCGGCGCCATTGTTATTCCGGATGCCAAAGGCAGACAAGTAATCGTAGTCGGGACGCAAGAAGACGTGGAATTGGCCGGTGAAGCCATCGGTCTTATTGACCGACGCCCGCGCCAGGTGCACATCCAGTCTTCTTTGATTGAAATAACAAACCAGGGCATTCGTCAGCTGGGTGCCACCATAAACTTACAGGGTGACGGCATGTCGGGCTCTATTATGGGCAATCCGGCGGCGCCTCTGTTGAGCTTTCTTCCCGGTCTGGGGTCTCCGGCAAACGCCATTCCCAACCCGAATATTCCCGCTATTCCTTTTACCGGTACAAACGTAACAGGTGCCGCCAATCCCTTTGGCGGTCTTCTGGGAGCGGTTTTGCCTCAAGTCGGCAATATCAATATTGCCGGAGTGACACCTGTGCAATCGTCCGCCTCCGGTTTCAATTTTTTGACCTTGAGTCAACGAGCCGGCGGCAGAGCCAACATTGCCACAGTTCCATACGGATTGAACGTCAATGTGCAAATGCTTTTGCAAACCAATAAAGCCAAAATCATTGCCAATCCCAGCCTGGTGGTAGTCGACAACACAGAAGCGTTGATCACAATAGCCAATGAAGTAGTGCATAAAGTGACTTCAACCGTCAGTTTGGGCGTAGTCACAACTAACGTTGAAATTGCCAAAGCGGGCATTTTTCTCAATATATTGCCTCGTCTCACAGAAGATGGTTTCATTCGACTTCGTTTACGTCCACAGGTATCAGCCCCGCTTGGTCCGCCTCAAACATTCGGTGTGGGCGCCAACCAGACCACTGTCACACTACTAAGTATTCGTGATGTGATAAGTCAGGAAGTGCGGATTAAGGACGGTCAAACCCTGGTTATTGGAGGCTTATTCACAGAACAAGAAGCATCTCAGCTATCCAAAGTACCATATTTTGCAGAAGCTCCCTTACTTGGCGCTTTCTTCCGCACCACATTGAAAGGGCGCAACCGCACTGAGCTTATGCTTATGATCACTCCCAAAATTGTAGAAGAAGAGAATCCCCGTCTCACTCAAACTGAGTCACCCACACTCTAATTTATAAACTTTCCGAACTCATTCATTTCTGTGCTAATAAGATTTAGAAGAGGTGAAAGATTATGACACCAGGAAAAATAGACAATGACAACAACGGCTGGTCGGATGGAATGTCTGACGAAGCCAATGAAGAACTCCCATTCTTTGAAGATGAAACGTCACCGGAAGAAAATGCTTTGCATATAATAGATCCAATGGACGATAATCCTGACTCTGAAAGCCAGCACGTGGAGCCGTCTGATGCAGTTCCTTACGATTTGGAACAAGAGGCGGATTTAACAGTAGAGACTGCCGCATGTGCCCACCCTTCCTGTCGCTGCCAGGTCACTGACCAGGATTTTTGCTCTGACGATTGTGAGAATCCAGAAAAAATGGAATCTGAATCTTGTCAATGCAACCATAATGACTGCGAACACCAGATCGAACTAATGGGTCTGTCCGAAATTTGACC
>CAZEQP010000553.1:0-3189 GCA_964514345.1 uncultured Candidatus Obscuribacterales bacterium | reverse complement strand
ATTTGATACTCATAATGCTGCTCATTGGAGTTGGCATCTATTCGGTGTCGACATTGCCGATGGATTCTTATCCTGATGTCAGCAACGTGCAGGTGCAGATTGCTACCGAGCCGGAAAATATGGCGGCGGAGGAAGTCGAGTCGCTGGTTACTGTGCCGATTG
Organism: uncultured Candidatus Obscuribacterales bacterium; assembly: GCA_964514345.1. Classification (GTDB taxonomy): domain Bacteria; phylum Cyanobacteriota; class Vampirovibrionia; order Obscuribacterales; family Obscuribacteraceae; genus Aved-18. Next base: position 3,027 of record CAZEQP010000553.1, on the reverse strand, counting down.
AATATTCTTTAAACGGACTGCCGTTCATAAAAAAGGTCCGCTCCAGCTCGCGCTTTGGCTTCTCGCTTGTCACAGCCATTTTCGATGACAATTGCGATATTTATTTTGCCAGGCAGCTTGTTCAACAAAGACTGTTGAGTATCAGTCTGCCTGAGCGTGTGCCACGTCCGCAACTGGGACCTGTGGTGTCGTCATTCAGCCAGATTTTCATGTATTACGTGGAATCAGACCATCATGACTTGATCGACACAAGAACAATTCAGGACTGGGTTATTGCCAAGAAACTGCTCTCTGTGCAGGGCGTGGCCAATGTAGTCACTTACGGAGGCTGGATCAAACAGTATCAAGTGATGCTTGACCAGTCCAGATTGAAGGCGTTCAACTTGACAGTGACCGACATTCTGGAGGCGGTGCGCGACAGTAATATAAATGCCGGAGGCAGCTTCATCGAATCAGGTGATGAAGAAATCATCATTCGAGGTATCGGGCGAATAAAAACAGTTCAAGACATTGAAGATATTGTTTTGAAAGAAGAGCACGGGACGCCTGTCACTATAAAACGTCTGGCCAAAGTGAGCATCGGACCGGCGTTCAGACGCGGCTCGGCGTCAATGAACGGCAACGGCGAGGCGGTCATAGGCATCGTGATGAGCCGCAAAGGTGTCAACACTCGAGAAGTGGTGCAAGCGGTCGAGAAGAAAATAAACGTCATTCAGAAAAACCTTCCTTCCGGCATGAAAATAGTGCCTTTCTACAACCAGAAAGAACTGGTAGATAGAACCATGGACACAGTAAAAGAAGTTCTCATGTTGAGCGGCTCTCTGGTTATAGTTATCCTGGCTGGAGTTTTGATGAATATCAGGGTGGCGCTCATTGTGGCTGTGGTCATCCCGCTTTCTTTGTTGTTCAGTTTTATAATGATGCGTTTTTCCGGCTTGTCGGCCAATCTTATGACTCTTGGCGCGGTGGATTTCGGGGTGGTTGTGGATGCCGGCGTGGTGATGGCGGAAAATATTTACCGGCGCCTGTCAAACATTTATAAAGAAAATCCCGGTGTCAAAATAAATACACTCGGCGTGATTTTGGATGCGGCATTAGAGGTGGGACGTCCGATTGCTTTTGCCATGACCATTATCATAGCGGTGTATCTGCCGCTTTTCGCCCTTGACGGCGTGGAAGGCAAAATGTTTGCACCACTGGCTCTTACTTTTATTTATGCTCTGGTAGGGGCACTGGCGGTGGCAATTTTTATTATTCCGGTTTTGTTTTTCTGGTTCCTGAAAGGAGAAGTGAAAGAGAAGCATAATCCGGTGATTGAAAAAATCAAAGACTATTATATAAACACACTCAGACGTGTGATTCTGCGTCCGTACCTGGTGATTTTAACTTCATCAATACTCATGCTTGGCAGTTTGTGCGTGGTGCCTTTTCTTGGCTCAGAATTTATGCCCAGCCTGGACGAAGGTTCCATCTGGTTGCGCATGCGAATGCCGCCCAGCGTTTCGCATCTGCGCACCATCGATTATGCCAAAATGGTGGAAGAAATGATGGTCAAATTTCCCGAAGTTAGCATCGCAGTGACACGCATAGGCCGCTCCGGTCTTGGCTCTGACGTGGAGGGTGTCGACGCCGCCGACATGTATATAGGTTTGCACCCGCGCCACACCTGGAAAGATCAAAATAAAGAACATCTGGTAGATAGAATGGCGCATGAGATGGATAAACTTCCTGGTATCATGCACAGTTTTTCGCAACCCATCGCAGACATGGTGGATGACCTCATCACCGGTATCAAAGCCGATGTGGGTATAAAAATATTCGGACCAGACTTGAATACTCTGGATGATTTAGCCGACAAAGTCAGACTCAGTCTGCACAATTTACGAGGAACGGCAGACACATCGCGCGAGCCTGTTATCGGCGCCCCTGAGTTGAAGATTACACTGGATAGACATGAACTTGCACGTATGGGTATGAAAGTGCACGAAGTGCAGGATGTGGTGCAAGCCTGTCTGGCTGGAAAAGAAGTGACTGAAGTTATTGAAGGAACCAGACGATTCGGAGTGCTTGTGCGTTTGAAAAAGGAACAACGCGACACGCCTGAAATGATTTCGAATCTTACAATTCAGGCTCCGGATCAGGCAATTGTGCCTCTTAAATCTATCGCTGATATCAATATAGAACGTGGTGCCATTTTAATAAACAGAGAAGACGGGCAACGAAGAGCGGCGGTCATGATTAATATTCGCGGGCGAGATTTAGGCTCATGGGTGAAAGAAGCGCAAGCTGAAATTGCCCGTGAGGTGCCGATGCCTAAAGGTTATTCGATTGTGTGGGGTGGTCAGTTTGAAAACCAGCAACACGCGATGAAAAGATTATCAATCGTGGTGCCGGTTGTATTATTTTTGATTTTCATATTGTTGTTTTTCACTTTTCATTCGGTGAAAAATGCCGGACTTATCATGCTCAATGTGCCCTTTGCCACTATTGGAGGAGTCATCGCACTGGCTGTTTCACAGCAGCCGGTGTCGGTACCTGCTCTAATCGGATTTATCGCCTTGTTCGGTGTGGCTGTGCAAAACGGCGTTATTCTGATTAGCTATATAATGCAAGCTGAAAAAAACGGACTGTCCACCAGGAATGCCATCATAAATGGTGCCGAAGTGCGTTTTCGTCCTGTATTGATGACTGCCATGGTGGCAATGATGGGACTTCTACCCAAGTTATTTTCACACGGCACCGGCGCCGAGATTCAGAAGCCGCTTGCCACTGTCGTATTCGGCGGACTCTTGAGTGCCACCATTATGACTTTGCTCGTTTTGCCGACTCTATATTTATTGATGAATTCAAAGAAACCCAAAGATTAGTCTTTGATACCAATGAAAGATTGAATGACTATAGCGTGATTTGCCTGGTCATCAAAAGGATCTCTGCGATTGACATACTGCAATTGATATCCTATTTCGACTCGTGTTCGCGGCAGAGGACGCACTCCCACTCCGGCAAATATTCTGTTTTGATCAATGC
>CAZEQP010000552.1:0-3191 GCA_964514345.1 uncultured Candidatus Obscuribacterales bacterium | reverse complement strand
GGTGTAAAGTAATTGCACAATCAAATCAGCAGCTTGGATGGGCGAAACCCGCTCAAGCGCTTGCTTTTGCTCATAATAGAATTTGACTGGCCAAGTGGATGCAGCAGTTGCTTTGCATTCTCAATTTGAATTTTTCTTATATATCAAGAGGTAACAAGGGAAACCCATGAAAGGCAAGCTTTTCTACGGAACACAAACCGGGACCACTGTTTACGTAGCTGAATCTATCCAGAGGCATTTATCCGACTTAGTAACCGAAATAAAAGCAATTGACAGGTCACAAGCCGCCGATTTTGCCGACGCTGAATTTCTTATATTAGGAAGCTCAACCTGGGGCGACGGTGAGTTGACAGACGACTGGGTGGACTTCTGGCCCCAGATGGACAATATTGATTTTTCAGGTAAAAAAGTGGCCTTATTCGCTCTTGGTGATCAAGTGGGTTACGGCTACAACTTTGTGAGCTCAATGAAAATAATGTATGACAAAGTCCTGGAACGCGGCGGCACCATAATCGCCAATCAGATTTCAAAAAACGGCTTTGAATACGAACACACCGAGTCGCTGGTCGATGGTTATTTTGTCGGTCTTGTCATAGACGAAGTGAACGAGTCACATCTGACCGAAGACAGAATCGCAGCCTGGGCGCAAGAAGTCCGCAATGCACTAGGCCTGGTGACTGCATAATGGGCTCCACTCTGCTCAATTTGCATTCTTTTATAGTGAATTTGCCATCTGATTCAATCGACCGCTTGCGCACTATAAACACGAGCACAGGAAGCTCAAAACATATTATCGTCGCGCTAGCCTTCGGGCTTTACGACGGCAATATACGAAAATTGAACCAGATGATTACAGGCCTATTGCTTTCGCGTATGAAAGCGGAGAAAGCAGGCAAAACTCGCCTGGTTAATAGAATCAATATTTTTCTTGAAACTATGCACGAGGCAATAGACCTGGCCACGGACACCGGCACAATAAGAGCCAAAGATGGGATTGCTTGTAAATCAGCTAAATTAGCAAGTTGAGGTGAATATGGAAATTAAACTTGTCGGCGGACCGCTCGACGGCGCCAGCTTCAAAGGACCTGAATCCATGCCTGTTTACATAGTGGTGAAAAACCACCCGGAAGAACCAATCTACAAAGCGATGCTTTCGGCTCATGGCACAAAAGCGGTTTATTACTATTATTTTCTTGGTTATGAAAAATGGCTGGCTGAGCCGGCTTAGACTATTTGTATTTAGACTCGTACCATTTGATAGTTTCTTTCAGACCGGTCTCAAAATCGAAGCGCGGCTTCCAGCCCAGCTTTTCACGGATCAGATTGGAACTCAAATATTGAGCGGCAATTTCTGCCCGGGCAGAGTTTTCGATCACAGGCTCAAGCTCTGGTCTTGCCATAATGTCTATAATGCGACGAACCACTTCCAAAACAGACATGGGAGAGTCGTTACTAATATTGAAAGCCAGACCATGTAACTCTTTATCTGTGATCATTTTCTCACCGAGCATGAACAAAGCATCAGCGACATCTTTAACATACACATAGTCACGTACAAGAGTGCCGTCGGATCTAATGACAGGATTTTCACTCTTGATACAACTGAATATGGTGCCGGGAACAAGCCGGCTCCAGTTCAGATCGCCGCCGCCATACAAGTTTCCGCAACGAGTTACACAAATTGGAAGCTTGTAAGTGTGAAAATAAGATCGTGAAATCAGATCGGCGCAGCTTTTTGAAACATCATAAGGATATTTCCCCTGCATCGGTGAAAGTTCAAGATAAGGCAGTTTATCCTGATCTCCATAAGCCTTGTCGCTTGACGCCACGATTATGGCATCGAGCGGTTTTCCCAGGTCTTTTAAATATCTTGCCGCTTCCAGAATATTCATGGTGCCGACAATATTTGTTTGCAAAGTTTGATACGGCTCGCGCACGGCCTCGCCCACAAGAGCCTGGGCAGCCAGGTGGTAAACAACAGATATTTGACGCGACTCGATAATATTTAGAATATTCTCGCGGCTGTTGACGTCCGATTCGATGCGCTCGGTCAATGCGTCTATATCGTGAATGCGCGAGTTGGGGTGATAAGCGATATCAAGAGCGAAAACACGCTTTTTCTCTCTGATCAAACGCTGACAAAGCCAGGGTCCTAGAAATCCGCCGGCACCGGTTACAAGAATGTTTTCATTAGCCATGCGGCGTATTATATCGGCTTAAAAAAGAGTCTTCAAGGTGATAAAGTCAGACTGTCTTTTGATGAATTTCTATGAAATCGACAGCAATCTTTTCACTACTGCTTGTTTTCAGTTTGAACACGGCACCTGTCATGAGCAAAGAACCTGATGTGAACATCAGCAAAACTTTTCTTTCAATGAAAGACGGGGTCAAACTGTCCGCTACCTTGTTTGAACCAAAAAGTATCGGCAAGAATGAAAAATTGCCTGTTTTGCTTGAATTATTGCCTTATCGCAAAGACGATACTTTTTATATGCGCGACTATCCGTTGCATACTTATTTTGCCGAACATGGCTTCATCTCAGTGAAAGTGGATATTCGCGGAACCGGATCCTCCAACGGAAAACTGCCGGATCGTGAGTATTCGAACACTGAAATCGAAGACGCTGTCTGTCTTATTGACCAACTTTCCAAACTGCCCAATGCAAACGGAAAAGTGGGGATGTGGGGAATTTCATGGGGTGGATTCAACGCAGTGCAAGTAGCCATGCGACACCCCCCTGCACTGGGAGCCATTCTTGCCGCCCACGTCTCCGACGATTTGTATCATGACGACGTGCATTACCAGGACGGAGCATTGCATTTTGACTGGTACAACCTGGAAATAGATCACGAAAACGGTCTGCCGGCAAGTCCTGACTACAAGCTGGATCCGGACTATTTTAAAAATCGATTTGAATCATATCCCTGGGTTCTCACTTATTTAAACCAGCAAAAAGACGGTGAATACTGGCGCCAAGAATCTCTGCGCTGGCATTTTGATAAATTGAAAGTTCCCTGTTATGTGATAGGCGGATTGCTCGACGGATACAGAGATGCTCCCATGCGTATGCTCGAGAATTTGAAAGTACCGCTTAAGGTGGAAATGGGTCCCTGGAATCACGCCTGGCCGGACAACGGAGTGCCGGGACCTAATTATGAATGGCGCAAAAATGCTTGTGATTTTTTTAAAC
>CAZEQP010000551.1:0-3205 GCA_964514345.1 uncultured Candidatus Obscuribacterales bacterium | reverse complement strand
CACGTCGACCACGGCAAAACTACCCTGGTGGACGGATTCCTGCACCAGACCGGCGTGTTTCGTCAAAATCAAGAAATAGTCGATTGTGTCCTTGATTCAAACGACCTGGAGCGCGAGCGCGGAATTACAATCCTGGCTAAAAATACCGCAGTAAACTATAAAGACTACTTAATCAATATTGTAGACACTCCCGGACACGCTGATTTCGGCGGTGAAGTGGAGCGCATTCTGGGCATGGTGGATGGTTGTCTGCTTGTTGTGGATGCCGGCGAAGGTCCCATGCCTCAAACACGTTTTGTATTGCGCAAAGCGCTTGAGCGTAAATTGAGACCTATCGTGGTCATCAATAAAATTGACCGTCCCAATATAGATCCTCATGTGGCTGTCGATCGAGTTTTTGATTTATTTGTGGAATTGGGCGCCGAAGATGAGCAGCTCGACTTTCCTTATATATTCGCTTCCGGTGTGCAAGGCTATGCCACTAAAGAACCGGAAGTGATACCTGAGGCACAATCAAAAAATCTCATTCCTCTGATAGACTTGATTATCGAACATTGCCCGCCGCCTCAAGCGGAAATTGAGAAGCCGCTTGCTATGCAGGTCTCCATTTTAGATTACACCGATTATCTTGGACGCATCGGCATAGGCCGCATCTATTCCGGTTCGGTAAGACTCAATCAACAAGTCTGTCTGATGAAAGAAGACGGCAAAGTAATCCAGGGAAAAATAGCCAAACTATTTACTTTCCACGGCTTGAAACGAGTGGAAGCCGATGAGGCTTATGCCGGGAATCTGGTGGCCATCTCTGGTCTTTCCGATGTAAACGTAGGTGACACAATAGCCGATCTTGAAAGTCCTGAAGCCCTGCCCCGCATCAGAGTGGACGAACCCACATTGAAAATGAGCTTTCTGGTGAACGACAGTCCTTTCTGCGGTCAGGAAGGTAAATTTGTCACTTCAAGACAGATAAGAGCCAGACTTTTCAAAGAACTGGAAACGAATGTCAGCTTGCGCGTCAATGAAACAGACAGCACCGATACTTTTATTGTTAGCGGTCGCGGAGAATTGCACCTGGGCATTTTAATTGAAACTATGCGTAGAGAAGGTTATGAATTCCAGGTTTCGCGTCCTGAAGTCATCATTAAAGAAGTGAACGGGCAGCAAATGGAGCCGTATGAACGTTTGATGATTGATTTGCCGGATGAATTTACCGGAGCCGTTATGCAGGCTCTCGGCCCGCGCCGAGCCGAATTGCAAGACATGGTTATTGAAGGAAGCCAGACTCTTTTGAAATTTGTAATTCCCACACGAGGAATCATCGGTTTTCAAAGTGAGTTCTTGCGTTTGACTAAAGGCAACGGTGTCATGAATCATGCCTTTTTTGAATACAGACCATTTTGCGGCGAAATTCAAAGTATGCGCAACGGCGCTCTGGTTGCCTGGGAAGAAGGCGTGGCTACTGCTTATGCCATTCAACAGTGCGAAGACCGGGGAGTATTTTTCATCACTCCGGGCACCAAAGTTTATGGTGGCATGATCGTGGGTGAGAACAACCGCCAGCAAGACCTGGATATAAATGTCTGCAAAACAAAAAAACTGACCAATATGCGCTCAGCCGGAGCTGAAGTGATGGTCACTCTGCAGGCTCCAGTGGAAATGAGTCTGGAACGTTGTCTTGAATACATTTCTTCTGAAGAACTTTTAGAAGTCACCCCCACAAGTGTTAGAATGCGTAAAAGGAAATTATCTCGTAAGTAACGTAAATAGACGCATTTAACCAGGAACATTATGGCTCGCAAAACTGTACCCGGCGGTGGCTATCAAGCAGTGGCATACACTGTGAAAAAAGCGCTGGAGGTCGGACCGCTCAAGCTCTGGAAACGAATGCGCTCCAAAAACGCATGTAAAACCTGCGCTCTTGGAATGGGCGGGGTTAAAGGCGGCATGGTGAATGAAGCAGGTCATTTTCCTGAAGTTTGCAAAAAATCTCTGCAAGCACAAGTTGCCGATATGAAAGGCGCTTTGCCTTTTGATTTTTTTGAGAAACATACAATAAAAGAATATGGAAACTGGACATCCAAACAACTAGAAGACGCCGGACGCATTACTTACCCTGTAGTGCTTGAGCCGGGCAGCGACCATTATAAACCTGTCGACTGGGAAGTGGCGCTCGATAGAATCGCCCAGGCAATGAAAGCTTGCCGCCCCAGCCCTGAGCGAGCGGCGGTTTATGCCTCGGGAAGATCGTCCAATGAAGCCGGTTTTATACTGCAATCTTTTGCCCGCGCGTATGGAACAAATCATGTGATGAATTGTTCTTACTATTGTCACCAGGCATCCGGTGTGGCACTGAATATGGTGTTTGGCTCAGGCACGGCTACAGTCGATCTGGATGACATAAGTCATGCCGATCTGGTATTTGTGATTGGTGCCAATCCGGCTTCCAATCATCCTCGTTTGATGACTCAATTGGCTGCAGTGCGGAGCCGTGGCGGGCATGTTGTAGTGGTAAATCCATTGCGCGAAACCGGTCTTGAAACATTCCACATTCCCAGTCAGGTGAAGTCGTACTTTTTCGGCAGCAAAATTTCCTCGCATTATTTACAGCCTTTTGCCGGTGGAGACACGGCTCTATTTGTCGGGCTCTTAAAAAAAGTCGATGAGATGCAGCTGGTCAAACAGGAATTTCTCAACGCGCACACAGACCATTTTGAACAAGTGCTGATGCATGCGCGTTCCACCAGCTGGGAAGAAATCATTCGCCTGAGCGGTGTTGCTCAGAAACAAATAGACGAAGTTGCAGAGCTTATTGCAAAATCCAAATCAACTATTTTTTCCTGGGCTATGGGGATCACGCATCACGCCTGGGGTGTGGAAAATGTGCTTGCCATCTGCAATCTGGCTCTGGCTACCGCCAATGTCGGAAGAGTCGGCGCCGGTCTTATGCCTATCAGAGGACATTCAAATGTCCAGGGCATAGGTTCAATAGGTTTTACACCCAAGCTGAAAGAATCAATCACTAAAAAACTGGAAGAAGCGTATTCGTCCACTTTCCCCACATTCACAGGTTTTGACACACTGTCACTTATTGAAGCCTGTGATCGCGGGGAGCTTGATTTTCTGTTTTGTCTGGGTGGCAATCTGGCTGCCTCTAATCCTGATTTGCACTGGGCATCACAAGCTATGCAAAAGGCGGGGATGACCG
>CAZEQP010000550.1:0-3209 GCA_964514345.1 uncultured Candidatus Obscuribacterales bacterium | reverse complement strand
AAGACCTGTGGTTCCAAGTGATTGCAAAATCAACGGGCACATATATTATTTGCTTGCGGCCAACGCCGACGAGCGGACCCGATTGTTGGAACATCTCAACGACAATGGTGTGGAAGCAGTATTCCATTATGTTCCTCTGCATTCGTCTCCTGCCGGGAAGCGATATGGAAAAGTGTCAGGTTCTATGGAAAACACCGATTCAATCAGCGCAAGAATTGTAAGGCTGCCAATCTGGTCGGACATTTCAAGCGAAGATATGAAATATGTGGTTGATACTATCGAAAAATTTTATTCATGACATATGAAAAAAGTTGCGATTATTCAATCCAATTACATTCCCTGGAAAGGATATTTCGACATAATCGCCTCGGTCGACCATTTCGTTTTTCTGGAAGACGTTCAATATACGCGAAGAGACTGGCGCAACAGAAATAAAATCATGACCGCTCAAGGTCCTTCCTGGCTGTCCATCCCGGTTGATGTGGCGGGCAAATTCGAGCAGACAGTACGAGAAGTGGAAGTGGCCGACAAAAGTTGGGCTGATAAGCATTTCAAAAGTCTTGTGCATGCTTATTCACGTGCACCGCATTTTTCCAAATTCAAAGAGCAGGTGCAAGAACTTTATCAAAAGGCGTCTAAATCGGACAGATTAAGCGCGATCAATCAAATGCTGGTAGGTGAGATCTGCAAAATACTTAAGATTGAAACCAAATTGCATGATTCTTCCCAGTTTCAGATGGAAGCAGGCAAAAGTGCCAGACTGATGTCTATCTGCCGCGCTCTGGGTGCCGATGTTTATGTATCGGGACCGGCTGCAAAATGTTATATGGATGAATCTGTTTTCAATGAAAACGGCATGTCGGTTGAATGGTATCAATACGGCACTTACAAAAATTATCATCAACTGCACAGCCCGAAAGGCGTCACCGAACATGCAGTATCGGTGCTGGACCTGATTTTCAATACCGGCGACGAAGCTCGAAATTACATGCGGGAAGCACAAAATTACATGTGCGAAGCACAGTAATTATGACAAAAAAAATTTCAAACAGTCTGGTTTGTCTTCTGCTTACAAATATTATTCTGGTTGCTCTGGATTTCTGCTGGTTTCATTTTGATCATCGAATCCCTTCCATGGATGAAGCCGGGCATATCATGTGCTGCATGTCCATGCAAGAATGTCTCAACCATGTGCGTCTGTTAAAGCCGGAGTGGTGGCACAAGCTGGCTACTGTGAGCCAGCTTTACCCGCCTGTTTATTATTTTACCGGCGGTTTGTTGAGAATAATATTCAAACAGCTTGATTGGGTCGATTTGCTCACCATGCAATTGTTCAAAATATTGCTCTGGACATCCACTTTTTTAATCGCCAGACTTTGCACTTTGAATAATCCGGCTTCGGTTCTGTCCGTCCTCGCACTGGCCTCATTTCCACTGGTCAGTGTTTTGTCGCATACATACTTTCTTGAAATCCCGCTCTTGAGCGGTGTGGCATTTTCATTATTCTCTTTATTGTGCTGGTATGAAAACAGGCAGAAAAAGTCAGCACCGCTTTTGATACTATTGTCCGGATGCGCCATAGGCTTCGCCTGCCTGATCAAGCAACCGGCAGGACTGTTTATACTTCCTTGTGCTGCATATTTGACCCTCAAAAAAGAAGCGGATAAAAGCGCATATATAGAGAAAATCGCTCAGGCCGCTTGCATAGCTGCAATCGCTTGCCTTCTTTTTTTGCCCTGGTTTTTAACCAATGTGGGATATTTCAATTTTCTGGTTGAAAAAAATGTGCAGGCTTTTCATTCACATAATTCGGCAAACACATTTTCCAATTATCTCATTCCTTACATAAATGCAATTCCCAGGTCGATGTCGCCTTTATTATTTGCTGCTTGTGTATTGGGCGTGTTCACCCTGGACAAAAAATTGCAGTTGAAGCTATTGCCAGCTTCTCTGACTTGTATTATAGGCATCCCCCTGTTAGCTTCTTTTACCGCTTCTGAAAATTTGTCGCGTTACGTCATTCCGGCTCTCATTGCCCCGGCTCTTTATGCAGGCGCTTTTCTGGCTGATTTTGCCATGAGCAACAAATTGTGGAAAAAAGCTGTTGCAATCTTGTGGACTTTACTTATAGTAGTGCAAAATATTTCTTTCTCTTACTTGCCTTATCCTCTGGGAGCCTGTTTGCCTTCTCCTGTGAACAAGGCGCTTTGCGATTTCAGCCTTTTTACTTACACCATTAATAGCTGCCCTGCTGGTCAACTTCCTGTACCAAAAGACAATCCGGCTTCTGAAAACGACGGCTGGTGGCAGAAAACGATGATTGAAAAAATAAGAGAAAAAAGCAAGGGCAGACCCGTATGGCTCAATGTAATGATAAATACAGGGCCGCTTAACGCCCGCACTTTTGTTTATTTGTCCAAAATTTCAAAATCAGATATCTACCCATCCACTTCCAGAGTGTGGACAATCACAGGCGATAAAGTGGTTTATGACCAGGCGGAAATAAACCGCTACGACTGGTATTTGTTCAAGGACGGCAATGAAGGCTATCTTTATGCCGACCAGGCTTCAAGCGACAATGCCGACAAAATCCGCTCATATGTTCAGAACTCAAGTGATTTCAAGCTGGTCGCCCAGAAAGATCTGCCGGACAAGACGCATCTGTTTCTCTATCAAAACATTGCGCATGAAAAATAACTGCTGCCTGAGCATAGCTTTTTTCCTATCCGGATTTTCCGCCCTGCTTTTTCAAGTGGCCTGGCAGCGCTTGCTTACAGTCAATTACGGCATCGGATGCGATTCCATAACCATAATCGTAAGCATTTATATGTTCGGTCTTGGATTGGGCGGTCTTTGCGGAGGTGTTTTTGCCAGAGGATTGAAATATCCCGTTCTGGCATATATCGCCTGTGAGTTAAGCATTGGTTTGATTGGTCTTGCCAGCCCTTTTCTGCTTTTAAACGCACAGATTCCCCAGGCGGCAATTTTCGCTTTTTTGATAGTTCCCACTCTCTTGATGGGGATGACACTGCCGTTTTTGATAGAACACATGTCCCGGATAGAATCCGAGTATCTATCCTCAGTGAGCATGCTTTATTGCGCCAACACTCTGGGAGCCGGATTTGGAGCCATTATTGGTGCCTATGTTCTGATTTCACTGGGTGGTCTGGACACTGCCATATTTTTTGCTTCCGGCATTAATCTTATTC
>CAZEQP010000549.1:0-3212 GCA_964514345.1 uncultured Candidatus Obscuribacterales bacterium | reverse complement strand
TTATAGTAAACATCATGGGATCTGCCAACGCATAACGGGTTAAACGAAAGTTTCAATTGGTTCCGAATTTGTATCTGTTTACTTTTCGCAAGGCGTTATTGGCAGCCAATAATTGTTTTTCTCGTCGCGCTTAAATCTCATTTTGACCAGTAAGGCTTTATTGAAACAAGATGGGGAAGAGCTGACTGATACCTGAGCACCAGGAATAGCAGGCGGAGTTTCCATCACATTCCAATCCATCCGATTGAAAAACATACGCTGGGCAAAAGGCACTATAACTTGCATAAATTGCTGGTCAACACCACTACGCTTGTGGGTGTCACCTACAAAAAATCGGTCTATTGAAATTGTTTCGTCGCTTTTCTTGCGGGCGCCGGCGAACCCGACGATTTGTCCTTCTACTTCAGCAATGAGGAATAGTCCCTCATTGCCGAAGTAGTTAGCTTCAATATTCCTCAAATCTTTGTGACTTCCGCCCAGATCTAACTCTTCGCCTTTTTTTCGGCAAATTTCTGCAAACAGAGCTTGGATGTGTTTTTCATCCTGGCGGTTAGCGACGCGGATTTGCATAGTCAGTCTCTTAAGTCAAACCGTTAACGGTTTGGTTATTGAATGAGATATGCGACCAGGAGCAAGGCGACGATGTTCAAAATTTTGATCATCGGGTTGATAGCCGGGCCGGCTGTGTCTTTGTAAGGATCTCCCACGGTGTCTCCAGTCACTGCAGCTTTGTGGGCTTCTGAGCCTTTGCCTCCGCAGTTGCCGTCTTCGATATATTTCTTGGCGTTATCCCAGGCACCGCCGCCTGAAGTCATCGAGATGGCGACAAATATGCCGGTCACGATACTACCCACCAGCACACCGCCAAGTATTTTGGCTGCAGCATATTCCCCGGGGAGAATATGTGATAACCAGAAATAACCAAGTGCGGTAATAACAATTGGAGTCAAAACCGGCAAGAGGGCAGGAGTAACCATTTGTTTGATGGCAGCTCGTGTGACAATGTCGACGCAGCTGGCATAGTCGGGTTTTGCAGTGCCTTCCATGATGCCTGGAATTTCTTTGAACTGACGTCTGACTTCTTCGACTACAAGGCCACCCGTTTTGCCTACAGCTTCCATGGCGTATGCAGCGAACAAGAATGGGATCAGTCCACCAAGAAACAATCCACACAATACATAAGGACTGGAAAGATCAAAAGTAATACCAGCATGAGCTACGGTGGCAGTAGCCTCCCCCGCCTTTTTAGCAATGGCGGCATTCAATTCCTGTGTGTAAGAGCTGAACAACACAATTGCAGCAAGACCGGCAGAACCGATTGCGTATCCTTTGGTCACCGCTTTTGTTGTGTTTCCAACTGCATCCAGCGGATCTGTGATGGCACGTACTTCTTTAGGCAATTCAGACATTTCGGCGATGCCGCCTGCGTTATCTGTAATCGGTCCATAAGAGTCAATTGCCACAATTATTCCTGCCATCGAAAGCATCGACATGGCAGCAAGGGCCACACCGAACACCCCGCACAAAGCGTAAGAAACGAGAATACCGGCGATGATCACAAGCACAGGAAGTGCTGTTGATTCCATTGAAATAGCAAGTCCTGCAATTATGTTTGTGGCATGACCGGTTTCAGATGCTTTGGCAATGTGTCTGACGGGACGATAAGCGGTGGATGTGTAATATTCGGTGATGACTACCATCAAAGCGGTTACCACAAGACCTACGCAAGAAGCGGCAAAAAACTGCCAGGTCGGCACCACAGGTCCGCCATGCAGAGTGAGTCCGTTCATCATTTTTTCAGTAACGAAATAAAATCCAACTGCGGCAAGAACACCGGAAACAATGAGTCCGCGATAAAGTGCTCCCATTATGTTGGTGCTTTTGCCCAGCTTGACGAAAAAGGCACCGATGACTGAAGTGACGATTGATATTGCACCCAGAACCAGCGGATAAACAAGAACAAGCGGTGCCTGTCCAGCTTGAATCTGGGCATGAAAAGTTTCATAAGCAAGAAGCATAGTGGCAATAGCCGTAACGGCATAAGTTTCAAATAAATCGGCAGCCATACCGGCACAGTCGCCGACGTTGTCGCCGACGTTGTCTGCAATTACGGCGGGGTTGCGCGGATCGTCTTCCGGAATTCCGGCTTCCACTTTTCCTACAAGGTCGGCGCCCACATCGGCAGCTTTGGTATAAATACCTCCACCCAGTCGGGCAAACACTGAAATGAGACTGGCACCAAAACCCAGTCCGACCAGAGCTGTGACGTCTTTGGTCGCCAGATAGAAAACTGTCACTCCAAGCAATCCCAGTCCGACGACCAGTAAACCTGTGACCGACCCCCCTTTGAAAGCAACGTTGAGCGCCGCCTCCAGTCCATTTTTAGCGGCTTCTGCTGTGCGCACATTTGCTCTAACCGAAACGAACATTCCTACAAATCCAGCCAGCGAACTGAGAACCGCCCCAACCACGAAACCAACCGCGGTTTTCATTCCAAGGGACAAAGCCAGCACGACTGCCAGGGCGATTCCGACAAACAAAATTGTCGTGTATTGTCTAGCCATGTAGGCATTAGCACCTTCCTGAATGGCTCCGGCTATTGATTGCATTTTTTCAGAGCCGGCACTAAGTTTGAGAACACTCATTCCGGCGTAAGCGCCATACAAAAGGGCAACAATGCCACCGCCGATACAGTAGTAAAGAATCGTCGTTTCATCCATGAATGTTTCAAGCTCCTTTGGTTTCAGCCGTGTTTTCGTGGCCACTCTTTATTAAGCGGCGCGCTCAAGAAAACACCGCATTAAATTTACCAGTTTCAATGCCTGACTAACTTGTTCTCTATTTAATAGTCCTCACCAGTGGTGGCAATACCGTCCCGGTTTTCAAGCGCCGATAAAAGGAACAAATTGCACCCTTTTCAGTCTCTGATTAGAATAGCCAAGCAATGCGAAGTTAAGGGGCACTCATTTTGCAATCAAAACCCATAAATAGGATGCATCGACATCTTGCTTTTCTTTCACTTTTAATTCCCTTAAGCTTCTTTGTGTTTTGTGATGTCAACTGCTTGCCATCACAAGCTCAAGAAAATCTTGGCATCAATAAAGTCTCTACATTCAAAGTGCTGAAAACAAAAGACGGTATTGAACTTGCCACCATAAGCAAAACGAAAATCCCGCGTCCGATAATTCAATTTCTTCCAGGTGAAAATAGTT
>CAZEQP010000548.1:0-3223 GCA_964514345.1 uncultured Candidatus Obscuribacterales bacterium | reverse complement strand
TGTTGCAATTATTTCTTTCATCTGTACAAGCATTTGGCTTGCAAACATAGATACAAGAAGAGACTTTCCGGAACCGACTTACTGGCGACTTCCTGCTCCACAAGCAATAGCCATTGTAAAACGCGTTCTTAAAACATACTGTAATGGAAGAAGCCGCTGGTTTATCAACTACGAGGACAGACAAGCAGGAGAAATCCAAGCATCTATCTCATTTATAGACGATTCATACAACGATATGCGTTGGCTTGTTCCAAGCGGAAGAATCGACAAAAGCATCCACGCTCATTTCTCATTTGTTCCACAACCAGACTCTGCAACTGAAGTTATTTTGACCTGGATAGTCGATTCGCCAATCTCGCGCTTTGACTGCAACTGCATCATTGCCGAAGTAACACACTCAATTCATGAAAACCTGGCTCATGCTCAGCACAGCCGTCACGTCTCTGCCAATAACTAAAAGGAGAACATCCATGACAGAACATAATTTTCTTGGGGACATTTTTACAGCCATATTCCTGCCCTTATTTCTCATTCTGATTCTTGGCCTTATGGCTGGAATCAAAATGGACACTATCTTATCTGGATATTTTCGACTACTGCTTTCGATTGTGGGTTCTTGTATTGAAATCACAGCCAAATTAACCGGCGCCTTCGTTCGGGAACTGATTAAAGCAATCGCTCAACAAAGAACGATAAAGAACCAAAGCGAATTTGCCGGCATTAATAATCAAACCGAGGCTGAGCCAAAAGTTAAGCCAGTCAAAGTCGTCGTGGTGGAGGAATAAGATATGTCAGCGAGCAAAGCACAATTAGAAGGGACGCTTCAATGCGCCATCACCGAAGCACCGGAGATAATCTCAACAGCGTTAAATGGTCTTGGATATGGCAACCTGAATATCAATACTCAGTTCAGGCAGGCAACCGGCAGAGCCCGAGAGATTCAGCAATACGGGGCAGATCGATGGGATTTTGAATTTCGAGTCATAGTCCACTGGCAGCCCATAACCAGATTGCCTGGCAAAACTATGATTAATCTAGAAATAGAAGAACAGCAATATTCTCATCAACAAGATAATTGCCTTAAGCGATGCAATCAGATATGGGATGAATTAAAAAGAAATAGTCGGTTAATAAGAGAAAGCCTGGAAGAAAGCAATGCAAGTTCCAGGTGGGCAACAATAGACGAACTAAAAGGAGCCCGGTATCTAGACGACATCACAAGCAACAGATTCATTGTCGGAAAAATTGGCGATCAGATAATTTCCATCCCAGAAAATCTCACTCATGAACATGTTCTAGTTTGTGGTCCTACAGGAGCCGGAAAAACAAGAACGGTATTTGTTCCAAATCTCACCCAGAGACTTTTAACTTCGGCTCTTGTAACTGAGGCTGCCTCGGGTGATAACCCAGCTCCCCTTTATACGATGACAGCCGGTTGGAGAGCTTCAGCCGGTCATGCCATTCATTATTTCAATCCAAATGACCTGACAAGTACAAGAATCAATCCGCTTGATGCTGTACAGAATTTTGATGATGCTTTACAGACTACGAGTTTGATCATAAGAAACACTTCTATGCCAAACAAAATTGGTGGCGATCAAATCTGGGAACAATCAGAAATTTATCTCCTGAATTCCCTGGTATTACACGCAGTAGGACTGAGAAAAGGCAAAGTCGCAGCCGAAGGGGAGAAAGCTAATCTTGCATATATCCGATCTCTTCTCAGAGAAGGACCGGAGGAAATCGGCAAGGTAATCGAGAACACAAAAATCGATCTAGCCCGCAAAGAATATCGGTCATTTTACAAAAACACCAGTCCAAATTTCAGATATGGCGTATGCTCGGGTCTTCTTGTCAGATTGAATCCCTGGGTCAATCCAAAGATAGCGGCGCTTACTGAAGTGACCGATTTTGATCCGGCTGTATTAAAAGACCAGTTATTCACCTTCTATTTCGTGACCTCGACCAAGAGACCACAATTCAAACCGGTATCGGCACTGGCATTTAATTATATTTTTGATCTGCTACAGAGCCCTGGCTTCAGGTATCCGTTGACTCTGTTTTTAGATGAGCTAACAAACTACGGCTACATTCCAGATCTTCCAGATAAACTAACGCACATACGAAATCAGAAAATTGGAGCAGTTCTAGGAATTCAACATCGCATTCAACTAAGCAAAGTTTATTCTGAAAAGGATGCCCATCTCTTACTTACGCAACCTGGCACAAGGATATTCTTTCGTCCACGCGACAATGATTCGGCCCTAACAATAAGCCGGTCTCTGGGCAATGCAAATGTCAAACAGCGAAAGGTTCATTCAAGTGGAGCGATTCATGAAGATGAACGGCAAAAACCATTGCTAGATGCCTCAGAGGTCGAACGACTGCCCAAGGAAAAAATTATCGTCCTGACTCCAAACACAAATCCATTAATCGCGGACACAATAAAGCTAACTGAAGAAGAAGAGAAAAAGATTCGCATTCCCTTAACAAGGCGAGCGATAAGAATAGAAGAAAGTCTGAAAGTATTTAGGAACGACAGCACAATCCAGGCGGCTCCTAGGGTGGAAAAACAAATGGATACTCAATCTGAATCTAATCATGAAACTATGGAAAAGCGTTCAAGCGAATATACTTGGCATAAAGATATGCAGGAAAGCTCCAACCAAGTTGAATCAAAGGATGTTGAAACATCCTTATGGGTTGACGACGAAATGGAATGAACAGTATAAGTTAATAAATTAAGATCCAATATTTGCGGATTTCCCCATTTTCAATAGTCGAAGTATATGTTTTTCTTGTTTATAAAATGGGAGAGAAACAGATGAAGAATCTAGAATTCATTTTCATAATTTTGATGGTAATAGGCTTCACTTCAGAAAAAGCATTTGCTGAATCTGAAGCCACAATAAAACATGAAAATTCGTCTTCTTATGCTGCTCTGGCTGTAGCGAAAGCCGGATATACCGATTTAGAAAATTGCTCATACAGCCCGATACCGACGGTATCCAATAAGCCAAGTGAAATAGAGAATTCAAATCAAGGAAAGATCAGTAGCCGGTGCAAAAATAAAACTCATGTAGTTGATGATGCAACGACTCTACCTTTAATTGTAATTTTCAGCCTTGCAGCACTTTTGTTTATTCGGTACAGATAATCCAATGCCTTAATAAGCTTGTTTTACTTACTCACCGGGGAAGTGCACCGCGTGCAGTTCCTCAAA
>CAZEQP010000547.1:0-3225 GCA_964514345.1 uncultured Candidatus Obscuribacterales bacterium | reverse complement strand
CGGTAATTCGGTGAGCCCGGCTTTTTCAAGTAGCGATTTCTGGCTTGGTGAGCGGGTCGGACTGCAGTTGAATCTTTTGCCGTTTCTTTCTATGACTAAATTGACCACAGTATTTTCCGGACCGGATACACGTGAGGCGATTTGTTCTTTGCCCATCTCGACTGTGGATAGCCCGTTTATAGAAAGAATGCGATCTCCTTCTTTGATGCCGGCTTTTTCTGCTGATGAGCCGGGATAAACTTTTTTGATTTTGCAATTGCTGTAAAAAGCCACGCCGATATAGCCTGTACGCGCGTCCTTGTCTTTTGCTGTCACAGGCAAACAGAGGGTCACTGCAAGAACTGCTAAGACTGTTTTAGAACTCTTTAGATATTTTGCCTGTTTTGGCATTGACGTGATACCAGTTGAAAGTAGCTGTGTGAGAAGTTTCCGCGTCGTCGGGCACCAGTTCAAAAACGTGGATGATATGCTCCCCTCCTTCCAGGCGATCATATTCGATGTGCGATGTGACTCCGCGAGTTTTGCCTGCGACTTTGACATTGGCGATGAATTTTTTCACTTCAGGCATATCTGTGATTAGTTTCACCGCCTGAGTTTTTGAGATTCCAGCTGATTTCTTTTGTTTGGCTGGTGCAGACAGCGATGGGGTGGAGATAGTTGCCAGAATCAGAAGAATAAAAAGGACGAATGTTTTTCTCATGGACTGCTCACTTTTTTGCTTTTTATTTTATCAATTGTTCTTTTCAAATCACGTGCAAATGGCTCTAAATAGGACTGATCTAATTCGAAGCGGAATACATGCTCCTGGCTCATAAGGCAAGGAGTGATAAAAACTTCTGTCGCCATACTTCCTAATTTACTGACACTCAACTTAATGACCAAATTAGGCTCCCAGCAAGATAAACTTGCATCTCCGGGTGTCTTTTGTTGCAGTTCTTTTATATCAATTAACCAAGACTGAAGATTGTCCAAGCTCATGTAGGCTCCGCGGATTGCCACTCGCGAACCACCTTCCGAACATTCAATAAGAGTGTCCAGCCAGAGCAAGTCCCCGTCCAGTTCGTCGGCACTATCCTTTACCCATATTTTGAGTCTGTGCAAACTTATACTGGCTAAATTCAGCTCGTCTTCAATGTCCATCTTTCAAATTGATTTTCAATTGACTGGCAAAGTTTTCTAAATCTGATTTATTCAAGGCGGTGATAAACTGATGCTTCTGGCTGAAATAATCAGGAGTTATATCAACTGTCATTGTTGCCTCAAATGATTTTTCCGCTTTTACTTGAATAGATAAATACGGTTCCTCGCTTGCGAGCAAAGCGGTTCCGTACAGCCCGCGGCTCAGTTTTGTTATTTGATCGCTGAAGGCAATTAATTGACCTGACGTGACAATCGGTCCCTGCACACGCACCATCGAATCTTCGGTGCTGCAAGAAACCGTGATATTGAGCCAGTCTCCGTCGTCTTCGTATTGTAGTTCGTTTATCCAGATTTTGAGAAACTGAATCTGGACTGATGCAGATGTATTTTCTTTCAAATCGATCAAATTCGAAAACCGTCACGAGGGGTCTAAATTATATACGAGCTCAACCCCAAAACGAAAATACTGGGCTTGACAAATTCACCGCCCTTATGGAAGGGCGAAAAATATGCCTGGGGGAGCATAAATTCAATTTGGGTATGGTCTCGTGAAAATGAAAACCATTAACTGTCACCTCTTTTAGCGGTGCTATGATGTGATTGGTACTTCATTGGATAATAGATTTTGACCCGTCTCTTTTCACTCACTTTGACCTTGCTTTTCCTGGTGTATTTCGGCACCGGGCAGCTCTTTTGCTTGTGTCAGGCGGACGATTCTTGTGGTGGCTTGAGCAATATTTTGCTTTCTACAAATCACGCTCAAGAGGCATCAGAACATGCTGTTCATCATGCAACCAACTTCGTGAACAGTGATTGCTGCGACCACTGTCAGAGTGGCGAGAACAGTATCAGCTCTATGAATCCAAATAGCGAAGACAGCGAAATTGTCATGACGGTTGCGTCAGATTCAAAGCAAAAGGTTTGCCTAATGGGCGCGATTTATCAGCACAATCTGGGACGCGCTCCGCCATGTTGCGGGTTATTCATAACTGACAGGATTTTTCTAGCCAAAGGAAGTTTGCTCTCCTGATATGCCGGTTGAAGATAGTCTCTTTATGCTGTTGACCGGTGGATTTTGAAATGCGAACTTTTTGGTATAAGAAAACAAATTACTTGCTTATGATGTGCTTTTGTACAGCATCTTTGCTGGGCTCAGGCGTCCTGGCGCATGAGGGCGACAATGAGGCTTTCCAGCATTCCAAATCCGACGGCGCGCCGCAAACAATCGAAGTGGACGATCAGGCTGTGCGGGCACTTGAGATAAAAACTGAGCCTGTGAAAATGGGCAATGTGGCCGATTTGCTGCAAGCAACAGGCGAGGTGAAGGCCGCTGAAACTCAAGCGTTTGACGTTAACCCCAATGTCTCAGGCGTGGTCAAGCAAGTCTTTGCCAAGCAAGGGGATGTGGTCAAAAAAGGCGAGACTCTTGCCATGGTGCACAGCATTGAAGTGGCGGACAATTTGACCAAGCTGCTCAATGAGAAAACCAGGATAAATAGTGAAATCGCCAAAGTAAAAACTCAATATGCAAGCGACATCAAACTCCAGCAAAATGCTGTGGAATTGGCCAGGGTGACATTCGACCGGGAAGAGGGACTTTTCAAAGAAGGCATCTCGGCGCAGAAAAACTATCAAGTGGCAAAAGCTGCTTATCAAGCCGCTCAAGTCAAGTTGAGTACTTTGCAGCAGCGCCTGGAACAAGATGTGAAACTGCTTGAGAAAGAGCTTTCGGTTATTGTTGCTTCGGCAAAAGGTCAACTGAAAATAATGGGCATTTCGACCGTTACTGTCGATGCGTCTTTAAGCTCAGGGCAGGTGACGGCAAATCTGCCTATTATTGCTCCTGTGGGTGGAACTATCACCACTCGCAATATCACTCTGGGTGAACGGGTTGACCCGGAGCATACTGTTTTTTCGATTGTAAATCTCGATCCCATCTGGGTGATGGTCGATGTTTATCAAGAACAGATTCCACAGGTCAAACTCAATCAAGAAGTGCTGATTTCGACACCCTCCAAAGAATCTCTGAAGGGCATTATTTCTTCTGTCGGCTCTGTCGTGGATGAAGCGACAAAAACTTTGCAT
>CAZEQP010000546.1:0-3250 GCA_964514345.1 uncultured Candidatus Obscuribacterales bacterium | reverse complement strand
AAAATACTCGGTTTTACAGGAAAACTTACTCTCCTGTGCTCACCGAATACTTACGCTGAAACCAAGTCGTATTTCACCTGGCCATACAGCCGATGAGCGGGGATAGAGCATTTCAATTTCCTTTTTCAATGGAAAATATTTCACGTCCCAGGCGTTCAATAAAGTCGCAGCCAGATTATCATTTTCCCTAACCAGTCCCAATAAAATAAGTTCAGAGCCGATTGAGCGAAGATTGAGAACTCTTGCTTCTTCCATTGCGCACATGAAAGCTGATACAGCTTTCACCGTCATTTTTTCAAAGTAAAAGCGGGATGCCGATTTCACTTGATCCCTTCTTAAATATTTGATGGTACAGTTAATAAGATGGAGAGGGTCTAATTGTAAATGACGCGGCAAAGAATCAAAAACAGAATTAAGCTTGCCTCTTTGTCTCTTTCACTCCTGCTGGCTAATTCAGGCTCTTGTTGCCTTTGCGCACCGGAAGTGAGTGTGCTGAGCAAAACACCGCAAAGCGATCTGGTCGCAAAACTGGGTCACAATAATCCCAGCTGGGAGAAATATTACCGCAACGGGCTTTCTGCACTGGAAGCCAGAAAATATGAACAAGCCGAAGATATGTTAAACGGCGCATTGAAAGCCTCTCAGGCTCCAATGGCTGAACGCAAGGAATATATCTTAAGTAGAATAGCCATGGGTAAGCTTCTGGTGAAACGCCGGCTTTTCCAGAAGGCTTCGGTGATTTTGAACAATACCAAAGCTGCCGGTGCTTTCGGCAGACACAGCCTTGAATCGGCTGAACTTGAATACAATCTTGCTCTTTGCGATCTGGCATTGAACCGGGTGGACAAAGCAAAATTGCATGCTGAAGAAGCGCTTGAAACCTTTCGATTTCTTGATTCAAAAGAATGCACGTTGCACGGTATGACACTGAATTTGGTGGCAGTGGTGCATGAAAAACTGGGCTGGGTTGAGGATGCCCGCGAAACTTTTATAAAGGCGCAGCAGATTCTGGAAAAACATCCCGGATACAAACAGCTGGATCTGGCCGATGCCTTGCGGGATCAGGCTCTTTTTTATCACAAACAGGGAGACCGCAAACAATCTGTCGATCTCTACGAAAAATCAATCGCCATCAAAGAGGCGGCCATTATAGCCAGCAAACCAGCTCAAGTGGCTGGTGAAGTTCTTCTGAATTGGGAGCCGGGCTCTACCCGATCGCAGGAAATTATCGACACTGAATTTCCTTTCCGTTATCAGGAAACAGGTGGCATCAGAGTTGCTGCCACTGTAATCGATTTGTGGGAATTGCTGGGTGTGCTCATAACCATCACCAACACCAGCAACGAACAAGCTCAGTTCGAGCTGGGCAAAGTACAGCTCTTTGACGCTAATAAAGGACCATACTCGGCCACCGAAATTGCTCAAATAGATCCAAACCGTATTGACCGAATTCGAAGAGAACGGGTAATGTGGGATTTGACTCATACAAGACCGTGGCTTGCAAATGTGCAAAAAACACGGACAGTGCGCGGTCTTGTGCCGCCGTCCGGTCATGATCTTTTTATGGGTCCAAATGTTTTCGGGGTCTGGGGCGAGTGGAAAGCAGTATCACATACAGTGCCGGTTAGAGTGGGAATACTTCCATCGCGTGAAGGATTGATTGCTCAATCGGACCAGGTAAAAGCTGAATTGCCCGGACTTTTGTCAGGCGGATACGCTAAATATCACGGTCTTGTACCCATAGTGCTTGAACCGTTTGAATCGCGCACAGGCGATTTGTTCTATTTAAATCCCAGAGACAAAGATGTGATGCTGCGAGTGCCTGTGGGAAATGCCGTATTTGAATTTCCTTTCCACACCAGAAAGTTGAAAATTCCCTAGCCCTATTAGTTATTAGTTTTTCTGTGACTGTGAGAAGCGGCAAATATATGTTCTCCCATATAAAAAATGGGGTCAAAATATATGGGAGGACATATATTCACAAATCGAAGGTAGATTCGCCTTGAATCTGGCTATTCGCCTTGAATCTAGATTTCTACTCGGATTGAATCTAGATTTTCCAGCCCAGCTCTTTCAAGGCGTCATCCAGACTGACACGGCTGCGCTGGCAGAAGTGCAAAGCAATGACTGCTTGATCCGGTTTGAATTTGTTCTGGTCAACCAGACGAGCCAGTTTGACTGAAGCATCAACGGTAAAGTCGTCAAGTTTTCCTGATGTTTTCAAAATCTTGAGCACGCTGCTGCTGTGTTTGACCGACACTTTTCTGGCCGATTCGATATCAAAATCACTCAAGAGTCCGGCTACTTTCAAAATAATCAGAGCATCTTCATCGCCCTTTTGATCGACTTTTTCTTCCGCTTTTTTGCCGCTTTTTTCTTTTTCTCTTCCTACTCCGAAAACTTCTTTGTAGAGAACATCAAAAGCTTCATCCTGAGTGATTGAACCGGAGCGGACTTTTTGCTGCAGTTGTAAAACCGAGCGCAAAACAGGACCTCTTAAAATAGCCGCTTCCACCAGGATTTGTCCCAGGGGCGGCGCGTTTCCTTGCACTGAATAAGTCTGGGCGTCCGGGCTGGCTGTAAGAGTGGGATCAACTTCTCCACCGCGAATATGCGCTCTGCGTACCGCTTCGGCAGCTTTTGAAGTGGGCAGCTTTCCAGAACGCACAAGATCTTGCAATTGCAGAGCGGCATCAACTGTCGGTTGCGGCACAAGACCAGCCTCCACCAGAAATTGTCCCAGCTTCAATCCGAGTTCCGTTTTGGCTGTGGGCTGCGGCTGTGGTTGAGGTTGTACCTGAAATTGCCCGGTAGAATCTATCTGACTTTGACCGGGTACAGGCGGCTGTCCGTAACCCATAGGCACTGTGCCTGCCGGGTATGGTCCACCGGGAGGCAGCGGAGGCACAGGAGGATAAGGATAGTTGTAAGGCGGATAACCGGGATAATACGGATAGGGCGGCGGCGCATAACCTGGCGGATAGCCGGGATACATTTGACCCGGAACTGGAGGGTACCCATACGGTGGTGGCGGATATGGTGGCGCACCACCAGGAGGCTGAGCGGGCGCTTGCGGTGTCGGTTCTTGTGTTGGCGCTTGTGGTGCGGCGGGGGATTCTTTTGCTGTTCTTGCTTCTCGTCTTTCTCTTTCCGCTTTCTCTTCGGCTTCGCGTTCAGCCGCTTTTCTGGCTTCTTTGCGTTTGTAAGTCTCAAGCTCCTCTTCTTTCAGGAGCCCTTCTTCGTAAAAACT
>CAZEQP010000545.1:0-3251 GCA_964514345.1 uncultured Candidatus Obscuribacterales bacterium | reverse complement strand
GAAAATGCATTAAAAGTACTGTGCAAAATCGATACCCTTATAGCTCAACCGTACAAGAAAGTGATGGATGGCATCACAGCCAGACAGAATCAAGAGTATGCCAAATTACCCAAACAAACCAGTGTGAATTTTTCCCGCCACCGTTTGGCACCGGGGCACTTAATCGTTCCTGCCATCGTAAATGGTGTCTGCACTTTTATGATATTTGACACTGGTGCCACAGTCACACATATCACTGAAAGATGGCTTACCATGCAGGGTATCAAGCCCAAATATACAAAATACACCGATCGTGTCACAGGCGTGGGCGGAGAAGTACGGACCAGAGTCGCATTGCTTACAATTCAAGTCGGTATGCTGGAGCGTACAATCCCTGTAAGTGTTCAGTCCGGCTCAGTGGCTTCCGGAGACGAGATCAGCAATCCACTGGTGGAAAGCCCTTTGCTGGGACAAACTTTCTACAAAGATTTTATTTACGAGATTGATGATGCAAACCATAAAATCAATTTCAAAAAACTAGCTTCTCGTCCTGATGAAACTAAAAAGACGAACTTGAATAAGTATCGAAAAGTGGCTGACAATGAGGTTCCATTTTATTATGAGGGCAACGCCATCATAGTGGCGGTGAAACTAAATGGTCGTGAGTGTGAAATGATTTTTGATACCGGTGCTAGTTCGATCGCATTTGCCGACCACCATCTGGCTTCATGCGGAATAAATCGTCCAATAGAATCAACGGATGCACTCGGAGTCGGCGTCGGAGGGGAACGCAAGGCATACGCTTTTTATCTGGATTCTGTCCAGCTGGGACCGGTTACAAAGAAAGACGTTGAATGTATCGTGATGATGCACTCACCTTTTCCCAGACCGCTTCTGGGACAGACTTTTCTTGCCGGTTTGAAGTATACGATAGATCCCGGACGCAAAGTAATTATTTTCAATTAGGATAATTTTGTGGATGAAGACACTAAAGAATTGAATGAAGCTATGGAACGTTTCCGCCTTGCTTCAAATGACTTACAAGTTAATTATTTCAATAAAGCAAATGATTTTAGAGGTCACGAACATTGCATTGACGAAAGTTTTGAGGATGTTCAAAGACTTCTATTTGAGTCTCTGGTTCGATATCCATGCATGCTTGAATATCGTAAATACTCAAGCCTTGATGTTCAAATTGGAATAGAAGTAAAAGCAAATGAGTATCCGATAGAACTATGGGTAGGACAAGACCGCGGACATATGTATCTTCCGGGAATGAGTTTTTCAGAAGATACGATTCTGATGTTCAACTATTTTGCCAGTTGGGAGGGAAGTGATACCGTTGAATTTCAATTTTTCAGTTCCAAAGATCATCCGGAAACTGCTGGTTTCCGTGGGAATGTAAATCTGAACAAAATACATTTTGATTATCGAAGACTCCCATCGAAAGAAGAATGGGAAAACAATACTGAAAGCATTTTTTATGGGAAACGACTGACTGAATTGTTCGACTTATTTGCCAATCAACCGGATGAAGCTGCCAAAGAACTGCTTTCAATGCCTAAAATTCCATTTCAGTATTATATGTACGGTTTCGATATTCTTTTTGATTTTGACTGGTTCAAAATTTCAAAAAAAGCCATTCCAGCTGGAAACGCTCTTTGTGACTTGATGATCCAAAAATTGAAAAATGCACCTGATGATTTTGGACCATTTGTTTATGACTTGATGGGAACCGTATGGTCATTAGGTGAACGTCCAGAATGGTTTGCTTTTGACGAAAAAACAGCTGAGTCATTTGCAAAAAAATATAAGCAAGTTGACGATTTGCTCCCACCAAGAGCGCAGCGGGCTCACAGTTAGAGCCCGCCGCCGAAAATTTTGATTTGAAGATTCAACAGACTTCAATCCGGCAACTGAGCGAATCCCATCGCTTCAAGCTCGTGTTCATCGGGATATTTGCTAATTTCAAATCTTCTTGGATACAAAGGAACGGCATGAATTTTTTGCTGCAATATCTGGACGGCTCGCTCAAGCGACACTATTGCTTGCGGTATTTGATTGGAGGCAAATATTACATAGTCTGTTTCAGGAATGGAAGCGGGCAAATTTTCTTCAGCTACTGTGCACATTGAATATGGATTAACGGCATTTGTATTCCAGCTGAAATTGAGAATATTGTGCATTCCAATAACGCCTTCATAAGACGCGTTCATCTGTTCGCTTTGCGTATAGTAGAGACGATCTGTATATTCAAGTTCAAGACGTTTGAATCCAGAATAAAGTCTATGCTCGCTCGATAATTGACACGAATAATAATGCCCGTTTTTTAAAAGCATCAAATGCGGTGCCAGATTATCCGGCTTCTGGGACAATTGCATAACGGCATTCAGCGTGTGTTCAAGTCCAAAATCACAATCTGTGCCTGTTACCATCACATAACCTTTGCTTGGCACCACGACAAGTGTTTCACCTTTTACTGCAAGCGACGACATCACTCCGGAAAATATTACACGTGAGGCACCATAACCGTCTGGATTCGAATAAAAATGACATACATCGTCCGGGTCGGCAGCACTTTTGTAAGTTTCAAACTCAAACTCGGTTGAAGTTCCCATCAGCTCAAAGGCATGGTCGAATGCATCCTGAAAGGAGCATCCCCAGCCTTTGAGGATGTCTTTATCGACATAAACTGTTGTCTCGGTCATGTCTATGCCCAGAAAAACTCCCAGATGTTCTCCCACCTGATGATAAGGAAAATGGTCGTCGGAAAGATACCACCGGCTGCGCACGACAGGGCGCAAATGCTCTTTCGCTGCGTCAAACGACTCAGGCAAATCGATGGCATTTTTGGAGTCGACTATTTGCTCTATTATTCTGTCTTTAAACTGAGGCAAAGTTTTATACTTTTGATACCATGAATACAAACCGATACTGACTAAAGGCTCACCTCGCCCGTCTTTTATCACCAGCTTGTAAGCGTCAAGGTCAAAAAAAACAGATTCCTTGTCCACACCGCTTGCAATCAGTGCCTGAGCGGCAACAGCTCCGAAATCTTCTTTAGATAAGGGGTCGGACATACTATTTTAAAAGTGGACGAATATTTTCTACCGGACGACCAAGCACCGCTCTGGCACCACGTTCTACAATCGGTCTTTGAATCAGATCAGGATGTTTTACCATTAGATCAATCAATTCTTTGTCGCTCAGGTCTTTTTTGGACAGGCCGAGTTCTTTATATATTGATTCGCTTGTGCGTAAAAGCTCTTTTG
>CAZEQP010000544.1:0-3262 GCA_964514345.1 uncultured Candidatus Obscuribacterales bacterium | reverse complement strand
GAACGTCCCGCCCGGCATCATAATCTTTCCCCATAAAATTGGCATCGCCGATAGAGCCCAGAATCCAGGTCGCCGCCTCCCATTCATTTTGAGGTTCGGGTATCAAGTCAAAAGCTCTCCAGTATTTTTTAATGGCGGCAGGATAATTGCCCTCTTCTGCCAGAGTGTCGCCTTCTTCGCAGTAATTTTTCATCTGTTCGTGCAGAGCCGGATCCAGCTGTGACATTTCGGGCATATTACTTTCCTTTTGTTTTGTTCACCAATTTTACAATGCTCTCAGGCGCTTCCACCACTTCAAAAAAAGCTTCTCGATTGGTCAATTTGATAACTGTCCATTGATCCGATCCCGACCTGCCGATTGTAAGAATATGCGCAGCATTGAGCCAGAACTCTCTCCCCTCTGTGTTGGTAAGTTTAATCAACATAAAACGACCTCCCATTTCAAGGCAAAACAAAGAAAAACGGAATCAAGGCAAGTTGTTCTAGTATTGCTTAAACCAGGCTTTTGTCAATTCTTTTACATGATAAAATCGCGCTCTGGAGGCAATAAACAAATGGACCGCAAATTAATTCTGGACCAATCCAAACGGGTGGTAGTAAAGCTGGGAACCGCCGTTTTGATGGCTGACGAGGGCGGCCTCGCCATGAGTCGCTTCTATTCCTTTGTAGAGGGACTTTCCCGCTTGCGCAAAAGCGGTCGCGACGTTTTGCTTGTCACATCAGGAGCAATCGGATTGGGCAGACAAAAACTGGGGCTTACCCAGGCTCCCAAACTTTTACCCCAAAAACAAGCCTGCGCCGCCGTCGGTCAGGGAAGGCTGATGGCACTGTATTCGGAGGCATTTGAGCGCCAGGGAATTACCGCGGCTCAAATTCTTTTGACTGAAGAAGACATTTCAAGCCGCAAACGTTATTTAAACTTGAGAAGCACCGTTTTCGAACTGCTCTCAATGGGTGTCGTTCCGGTCATTAACGAAAACGACACTGTTTCAACAGCCGAACTTGAGCCTATCAAAGATGGCGCTGAGATAAAAGTGAATTTCGGCGACAATGACAAACTCTCGGCTCTGGTGGCAAGCAAAATAGATGCTGATCTTTTATTGATACTCACTGATGTGGAAGGGCTTTTCACAGCCGATCCCCATTCGGATAAAAATGCAAAACTTATACCCACAGTGGAAAAATTCACTCCCGAAATTGATGAGCTGGCCGAAGATAAATCCACAGCAAAATCAGGATCCAAGCCTGGTCGCGGCGGCATCAAAAGCAAACTGGCCGCGGCAAAAATTGCCGCTCAATCAGGCTGCAACGTAATCATTGCCGGAGGCAAAACACCCGACATCATCGATCAAATTTTCCAGGCTAAAGAGCTTGGCACAATGTTTTTGTCCGGCTTACACACTGGTCAAAAACACAAATCCAAAAGTAAATGGATCGCTTTTGCCACCACAGTGAAAGCATCGCTAGTGGTGAATGAAGGCGCTCAGGAAGCCTTGAAAAAGCGCAAAGCAAGCCTGCTTCCCGCCGGCATTACAAACGTAATCGGAACATTCGAGCGTGGCGATGTGGTAAGCATTACTGATGAATCCGGCAATGAGTTTGCCCGCGGGATGGTCAATTATTCAAGCGAAGAATCAAAAAAAATAATAGGCATGCACTCTGATAAGATAAACGAAATTCTGCATGAAAGAAATTACGATGCGCTCGTAACCCGCGACAATCTTGCCATTCTGGAGTAAAAGTAAAACATGCCGGTAAAAGACATCAGCGCACTGGCTCAAAAAGCCAAACTGGCGGCAAGCAAACTTGCAGCATGTGGAAACGATGTCCGCAGCCAGGTGCTTTTGATTTACGCTTGCGAAATTGAAAAACAAAAAAAAGAAATACTTGCAGCTAATACACTGGATCTTGAAGAAGCGCGCAAACAGGATATTTCACAAGCCTTACTGGATCGCTTGAAACTGGATACCTCAAAGCTTGAAGCGGTGGTATCAGGCATCAAACAAATTGCAGCGATGAAAGATCCAATCGGCAGAATAAACATGGCCCGCGAACTCGATGCCGGTCTGGAGCTGTTTAAAATAACTTGCCCTATAGGATTAATCGGAGTGGTTTTTGAATCGCGCCCCGATGCTTTGCCTCAAATCGCCTCTCTCTGCTTGAAGAGCGGAAATGCAGTCATACTCAAAGGAGGAGCAGAAGCGGAGAAAAGCAACAAAATTCTTTTTGATTGTTTGAGAAAAGCCTGCCTGCAAGCAGGTATCCCGGAAGAGGCAATTGTTCTGCTTGAATCGCGCACCGAATTTGGTGAATTATTGAAAGCAGATCAATATGTGGATCTTATTATTCCACGCGGTTCAAACGAGCTGGTACGCTCTATTCAAGCCAACACCAATATTCCGGTTCTGGGACACGCAGACGGAATCTGTCATGTTTATGTGGACGCATCAGCTGATTTCGACAAAGTCGGTCAACTGGTCATCGACTCCAAAATCCAGTATCCGGCAGCCTGCAACGCAGCAGAGACTCTTTTAATGCATCAAGATGTGGCAGCGCAAATGCTGACCGGAATTTGTCACGCTTTGCATGTTCAAGGAGTGAAAATCAAATGCGACCAGCATACCAATTCTATGCTGCCCAAAAGACTTGAAGCAGAGCTGGTATCCAGGTGGGACTTTGAATACGGCGACAAAACAATTGCAGTCAAAGTAGTAAAAGACATCGACGAAGCCATTGAGCACATAAACAAATTCGGCTCCGGACACACCGAATGTATGATTGGAGAAGACAAGGCCGCTTTTGAAAAATTTTTCACCCAGGTAAATTCAGCCGGTGTTTATCTCAATGCCTCCACCCGCTTTGCCGACGGGTACAGATATGGATTCGGCGCCGAAGTCGGCATCAGCACTTCCAATATGCATCCACGCGGTCCGGTCGGTATCGAAGGACTGGTATCATACAAGTACAAACTGGTCGGACAGGGTCATATAGTGGCAGATTATGTGGGTAAAGAAGCAAAGTCTTTCACTCACAAAGACTTGTGCTGAACTTATGAAAATTGCCAGAAATTTTTTTTCTATCTTGCTTTCACTGCTTCTGGCTGAGTCCTTTCAAATTCCTGCGCAGGCCCAGGAATTTTCACAAGCCCTGGCGCTGTACCAGCAAAAAGAATTCAAAAGAGCAATGCCTTTTTTTCAAACGGCGCAGTACAAATCCTCCACTGCCGCCAAACCACTTTACTACGAGGCTCTGTGTTATCACC
>CAZEQP010000543.1:0-3268 GCA_964514345.1 uncultured Candidatus Obscuribacterales bacterium | reverse complement strand
AAGGAGACATTTATGAAACCAATCAGATGTATCCGGAGTTTGAAAAAACCGCACTGGAAGAAGGTGAACATGAGGCGGTTGCCGAATTCAAAGAACAGGGCGCCGAATCAAAAGAGCATGCCGATATATTTATGCAGGCAGCAAAACGATTCAAGGCGCTGGGAATGGTGGAGCGATTTCATGCCAATCGTTATCAAAATGCTCTGGATAAAGTTCAAGCAAAAAGAGATGAAAAGAAATCCGCCTAAAGAATATAGGGTAGCGGTAGAAAGTAAAGATACAATATGTAGTTTCGTACTTTGGTTCTGCCGCTCTTTTTGGGATTTCGATAAATAGTGAAAATGAAAAACTCGACTTGTTTGTCTTTGCTTCTGGCGCTGAGTCTTTGTTTGCCGACAAGCCAGGTCTGGGCGCAAGAGTCGGTATCAAAAGCATTATTTGAAGCAGGAAACAAAGCACTTTCA
Organism: uncultured Candidatus Obscuribacterales bacterium; assembly: GCA_964514345.1. Classification (GTDB taxonomy): domain Bacteria; phylum Cyanobacteriota; class Vampirovibrionia; order Obscuribacterales; family Obscuribacteraceae; genus Aved-18. Next base: position 2,804 of record CAZEQP010000543.1, on the reverse strand, counting down.
CTAGGTCAATACAAAGAAGCGGAAAAAAAATTGAGACTGGCTTTAAAAGAAGCCGAGACAGGCAGCGCATCTGCCGATGAAGTAGAATCAATTTTGCGCCAGCTGGTGAAAGTGCTTGAGGCACAGGGTCAGCTTTCTGACGCCATTTCATTGCAAGAAAAATTGATAGCTCTGGACAAAAACGGCAAAGACCCGGCTCAATTATTGAGTGATTTATGCAGTCTGGCTTCCAATCTGAAAGAAAAAGACGAGTTCAAAGCAGCTGAAGAAAAATACAATGAAGCAATGGCTTTGATTGACGGCAAAGAATCAGTGAAATTAGGCAAAACAGTAAACAAAGACGAATCCAAAGTCACATTATTATTGAACATGTCCGGACTTTATCTTGAACAGTCCATTCTTGATAAAGCGCAAATGGCGGCTAAATCTGCACTTTCGCTGGCTGAGAAAATGGAAGCTTCAGCTTTGAAAACAAAATTGCAAATCGAATGTCTGGATGCACTCGGTCATATTTATATTCGTCAAGCGGGATTCGATCAAGCGGAAAGTTGCTTGCAGAGAGCACTTTCATTGTGCAATGAGAATGCATCTAAAAAAGACAAAGCACATATTTTGCTCGGACTGGCTCAAGTAAAGTATGAGCAAGGATCTGGCGATGCGGATACTTTAATAAAACAATGTCTTGAATTGCCTGACAGTGATATTGCCGTCCAAACAGAAGCGATGTATTTGCTTGTAAGCATTTTGTCGGCTCAAAATAAAAATGCAGAAGCTTTGAAAATACTTGAAAAATGCATGGCAATGCAAGAAAAAGTTTATGGTAAAGAAAGTCCCAATCTTGCAGTTTGTATTCGCAAACTGGCCGGGCTTCTTATAGATATGAACGATTATAATCGAGCAGAAATGCTCATTAATAGAGCTATTGCTGTTGACAAAAAAGTCGGCGGAAGCAACAGTGCAAGTGACTTGAGCACACTGGGCATGCTTTATTTGCGCCAGGGTAAATATGCTCAAGCTGAGGCTCCTTATAAAGAAGCACTGACACTGGCTGAGCAAAAAAAAGGCGACAGTCATCCGGATGTTGCCGCTTGTTTGAATAATCTTGCCTGGCTTTATTCCAATCAAAGCAAATTTGAAGAAGCTCAATCGCTGATTGAACGCGGTCTTGCCATCAGACAAAAATCTCTCGGTGAAAATCATCCGGCAACCGCTCGCAACATTGCCAATCTGGCCAAAATATTGATTGAACAAAGAAAATATTCAGAAGCTATTCCACAATTGGAAAAAGCTTATGAGATTCAAAAAGACATACTGGGAGCCGAACATCAAGACACTATCAACACATTGTCCGAACTATCTGAAGCTTTATTTTTAAGTAAACAGTTTCCCCAGGCGGAAGAAAATTTTAGAGCTTTGCTTGAAGCCGACAAAAAATTGGAAGGAGATAAATCGTCAAAAGTTGCCTGGGACATGGAAAATTTAGGTAAAGTCCTTGCAGCCCAGGAAAAAACAGATGAGGCAAAAGTTTTGATTGCTTCGGCAAAAACAATCAAAGCAAGGTTGCCTGGATTTATACAAAACACTGGCAACCCGGAAGAGAGCCGCGGCATATTCAGACAAAACCCTCAATCTCAAAATATTCCCGCCCGTCCAGTCAAAGATAAATGGGCTCTGGTTGTGGGTGTAAGCAATTTCAAAGATTCTTCAATCAATTTACAATATGCCGCTAAAGACGCCACCGATTTTTATAACTATCTTATTACTGAAGCACATTTTGCCCCGGATCATGTGAAACTTTTGTTGGACAAAAATGCCACCAGAGAAAACATCACTGGTAATCTGGGTGAAAAATGGCTTGGTAAAGTGGCTGACAAAGACGACCTTGTTGTAATTTATTTATCCAGCCACGGCACCTCATCGCGAGGTGACACCAATTATATAGTGGCATATGAAACCAACCTCAATAATGTGATTTTCACCGGCATTTCAATGCAGTCTTTCACAACCGGCATCAACGATATTCTCAAATCGGATCGTGTTGTGGTGGTGATGGATGTTTGTCACGGAGGTGCTGTGCGCACCGATTCTGATCTGGATAATATCGCCAGAAGAAAAGAAGAACCCGCAAGAATTGCCATCGCATCAGCTGATGTAAACGGCATGAAAGGACTGATTCGCAGTCCTGAAATCACAGGCAAAAATATGGGAAACATAGTGGGAAAAGGTCAGATTGTTTTAGCATCTAGTGAAGCGGACCAAGTTTCCTGGGAATCGACAAGTTATCCCAACGGCGTTTTTACTCGCAGGCTCATAGAAGGTCTCAGACTCAACGGTGAGAAAACAACAGTGATGGAAGCATTCAAACATATGCGTCAGAAAGTGGAACAAGAAGTTTTGAAAGATCGATCCGAAATTCAAACTCCAATTGCGGTCACTAATTCCTGGCAGGGCTCCGACATTCCCCTTGCCATCAAAGTTGTAAGCCCTAGAAAGCCGTTCTAATTTGATAAAATATCTGGTCATTGCACGCCCACTTCATACAAAGAGGATATTCAGTTGAAACTTGCCGGCAAAAAATTTGCGTTGTTAGTTGCTTCCACCTTGCTAATAACTTCATTCAATCTTGGTTTGGAAGCCAAAAATAAGAAAGAAGCAGCAGATTCTAATAAAAATGCCGGCACAGTGGCTCGGCAACTCTCCGGAGAGCCGGTCAAACTGGTGGAAAGCATGCCACCATTTCTGGTGTGGAAAGCCGAAAAACCCAAAGCGAATCTAGTTTGTTTGCACGAATTAGGCATGTATAA
>CAZEQP010000542.1:0-3269 GCA_964514345.1 uncultured Candidatus Obscuribacterales bacterium | reverse complement strand
CGTTCAGTATGCGTTCATTTTTGCAATAAATTATAAAATCATCCACCGACTGCCCTTTGATTGCACGCGCCAGAGGAATTCTATTTTCCACAAGAGGAGTTACTCCATCCTCTTCAAACAGTCCATAAACCTCGCTCCAATCGGCTTTGGCACCAACCGCTCCAGCTCCATAGCCAAGAATTTTTTCGGCGGCATCATTGAATAAAAGAAAATTGCCCTCTTTGTCCGCCACCACCACACCGGATCCCATATTTTGCAGGACCGAATCCAGGAATTTGTGAAAAAGAGCCAGTTCGCTCAAGGCATCTTGCAATCCGACTTCCGCTTTTTTTCGTTCAATTTCTTGCGCCAGGTCACCACAAACGACTTTCAGCAGCCACTCTTCATGCTCATCTGACTTCAAGTCTTTTTGCGAAAAAAATTCAAACACACCGATGAATTTTTCCTGCACATGGACAGGCAAAACATATCCTGATTTCAAGCCATCCTCTTGTGCTTCTTTGATACGCAAAAAATCCGGATCGCGTCCATCCATATACACCCAGGCTGATTCGCTATTGCGCCAGGCTCTCTCCGCTTTTGATTGTCCATCGGCGAGATTTAAACTGCGGGTAGCTCTTTCAAAATTGGAAGCATCGCCATCACTGTCACTATAAAAGGTATGCAAATAAAGTGATTTGCCATCAGTTGTCGGACACCAGAGCGCAATAGTCTTCCATCCCAGATACTGACAAATGATTTTGAAACATTCAGGCACCGCGTCCGCCAGATTAATCCGTCGTGACAATACAGAAGTGATCATATGTGTCACTTCCCGGCTCAAACTTTCTCTGGCTCGAGTTTTATTTATCGAATAAAGAGCAGCAATAGCCAGCATAAACACAAGAAAAGCGCCGGCCGAAATAATCTGCATCCGCATAAATGATTCGTGCGTAGCTTCTTCCAGGCGGTCGGAGCGCTGTTTCAATAAACTCATTTCTTCCTGTTCAATGTCTTTCAATACGGCTCTTATGCGCAAACCGGTCTGTCCAAGCCTGTCGAAATCGTCTTTTGTGACAAGGTACTCTCTGCCTGCCTTCAAATGCTCGATATGCGCATCAAGATAATTCAATCTTCCTTTGACCTTTGTCTCCAGGTCATTCAATTTTGTAATTTGAGATTCGTTGTCGTCTATGAGCTCAGTAGCGGACTTAAGAGATTGAAGCAGCCGCTGGCGAGACTCTTTGAATGCATTGTAATATTCAAGTTTATTTGTCAGTCCGTACAGCTGCTCATAAATCTGAATGTCCTTGATCGCATTTTCCAGACGACTCACAGCCATCAAAACTTCTTGAGTGTGCATAACCCATTTGCGCAAACTCACCTGCCGCGCCATATGATCATATGTAGTCCATGTCATACCGGCAATCAGACCAAAAAATGTTATGGTCGAAACCGCTATCAATATTCTGAAAGTTCTATCTTTGCCTTTCATCTGCTTTTGCTATTTTTTGCGCGCCAATATCTCATTAATTTCATCAGATAAAGTCATGGGATCAAACGGCTTTGCCAGGACGCCGGCAAAGTCTTGCTGAGCATAAATTTCCATTTCTTGTGACTGCACCCTGGCAGTAAGCAATATGACCGGAACCTGCCTGAGAGCCGGATTCTGTCTGAATTTTTCAATTAATTCTGTACCGTCAATATCAGGCAATGTTCTGTCTGTAAGGATCACATCTGGAATCATGTTTTCCAGAGCGCGCATCGCCTCCTGGCCTGAATTGGCAGACATTGTCATCCACTCGCCTTCAAGCGACATTTCAATAATCTCCCGGATGCGCGGGTCGTCATCGATAATTAGCAAACTGCCTGGCATAGAATCTCCTCTTTCACTGCCCGTAAATTTTTTTCATTGTTTCCACATCACGCATTGACAGCGCCAACAGAGGTGATTTGAAATACATCAAATCGTCACCATAAGGTGAATGTCCGTCAATTCCCAGTGCATGCCCGGCTTCATGCAAAACGAGTGAAGTAAATATTCTTTTTTGGTTGGCATCAAGTTCATTCAATTTGTTGCTCGGACAGTAAAGCCAGATATCGCAACGACTGATTTCATCACTGTCTCGCGGATCAAAATTAGTTTGACCGCCTGAGCCGTCTTGCAGATTCTCAGGCCCTGCTCTTTTCACTGTTATTTGCGAAACCGATTCGTCACTTGCATTTGCTTTGAAAATCCGCAACCACGGACAGCGGTTCTCCCACTGCTTGAAAGTGTTATAAATCAAATCGTTCATTGCCTGATCAAAGCCCTGATTATTGTTTTGCAAAGGCTGAATCCAAACTCTCAAAGGAAATCGGTCAGCCGGCCATTTTCTTTGCCTGACATGCTGAGCATAATTCGTCGCCTGATTGTCCGCCAATTTCCTAACTTCTATTTGTTGAGACAGTCCATCCAACAACGGCTGTAAATTTGGAATACGAGTGTCATGCGGATTTTGCGACTTTATCTTATCCAGACTTTCTTTGCTTTTCTCAAAATAAAAACAGGCCTGTTTAAAATCACCCTTAAAATCGGCAGCCAGTGCCATATCATAAAAAAGGGGAACATCCAGTTTGTCGCCTAATAACCCCTGCGCGCTTTCATATAATTCAAAAGCAAATTCAAATTTTTGCTCGTCTCTTTTTTTGTTGGCCTCTTCGTAAAGTCCGACTCCCTTCATAAATCTTTCGTGTTCTGGATTCATTTTCCGGATTTGGAATTTCTATGGTTCACAAAAAACAAAACAGAACCGGCGCCTAATACAAGCCCGGTTATAAGCCCGACTATTTCGCCAAGCCCCATACCCATCGCCAGATGTTCCGCGTTTGAACCTTCGTGTGCCATTGCAGGCAGAACCGAAAAATATGTCGTTATTAGAAGCAATAAATACTGTTGCATAATTCCTACTTAGATTAAAAAAGCAAATGAGAGCCTATTTTAGAAAATTGCGCAGTTCATTTCTATAGAAGGAGCTTGTTAAGAGCCCGAAGATTAAACCGAGCTATATTAAATTTTTCCTTCTGACTACGTATTTTCCCCACTGTGCACGGCGATTTTTAGTGATAATTTGGCAATAGTAAAACCAACAGCTTCCAGGCAATTCCACCTTTCTGTGGATTCCCGGCAGATACTTTCATAAGGAAAGCGGCATGATGGAACGTCAAAAACTAATAGAAACCACAATGGCAGCCGACGAAGCTTTTGATAAAGGCAATCTTGATAGAGCCGAAGTCTTATACACAAAAGC
>CAZEQP010000541.1:0-3274 GCA_964514345.1 uncultured Candidatus Obscuribacterales bacterium | reverse complement strand
ACGGTCCTGTTGCGCACACCGCGTTGTATGGACCTTTGTGTATGAACATAGACGTGGTACGCTCAAGCATACAGCTGCCGCCATTAGAGTACGGCGACACACTGATCATAAATCCTGTTGGCGCATACAACAACACTCAATGGATGCAGTTTATTGAGTACCGTCCAAATGTAGTATTGGTGCATGAGGATAATTCATACTCTGTAATACGAGAAAAAGAAGACCTGGCGGTAATGAGTCAGCAAGACAGGCTGCCTGAGCATTTATTGGTTCCATTTGAAAATATTGAGGCAGTAAAATGACAAAAACTCTTTATTCAGTATTTGCCAGCTACGGATCATTTTTTGGTTTAACTCATCCGATCTCCATTTCATTTTTATTTTTATGCTCGATGCTTTGCCCATTAACTGGACTGACCGGATTACTCGGTGCTTCAATAGTTTTATTGCTGCGACGCATTCTTGACTTCAACCAGGAAAATGAATCCATTGAAGTGATAAACGGTTTGCTTTTAGGAATGCTTATCGGATCGTTGTATGTGCCAAGCGCAGGCTCGATGGCATTGCTATTTTTTGGGGCTCTTTTAGTGGTGCTTGGCGGGCAGGTGTTCAATGATATTCTTACCCGTCCTTTTCGACTTCCCATGCTCGGCTTGCCTTATGTGTTTGCCGGCTGCGTGGTAATTTCACTGGCTCAAACTTTCAAGCTGCCATTATTGATACCAAATAGTGTTTTTTCATTTTTCAATTTAATTCCGCAAGAATTGCATCTCAACTGGTCCACTTCATACCTGTCCGGAATCGGTTCTATATATTTTAACGGCACTATTCTTGGTGCACTGCTTGTTTTAACCGCATTTCTGGCTTCTTCACCTTATCTTGCCGGACTCACTTTACTGTGCGCTGTGGCGACCGGTTTTATGCTGCAAATGCTCAATGTCTCTCTGGGCTCGATAACATTTTTAGTGGCACAAATGAATGGCATCTTAACCGGTGCGGTTATTGGAGGTCTTTACACCAAACCAGGCAAACGCAGCCTGCTTGTAGCCTTGATGGCCGCACTGCTTGCAAGCGTCACTTCACTTGCTATCGAGCACCATTTGTGGTCACTTGGACTGCCCGCTCTGGCCATGCCTTTTGTGCTGGGGACTTACGCAATTTTAATTGCTCTCAGTCCCTCACGCGGCGGAGCCTGGACCAAATTCTGGCTGCCCAAACCAGCCTTACCTGAATCATCCATGGAAGAACAAAAAATCTGCGAAACTAGAGGACTCGATCCAGGCAGTGTGGCCGTGCGCTTGCCTGTGCAGGGTGTCTGGCATGTTTATCAGGGCATGGGCGGAAAACACACGCACCAGAAACAGTGGCATTATTCGATCGATCTTTTCAGACTGGTTAAAGGCAAGTCATTTAAATCTGACGGAAAATTTCTGAGCGATTATCATTGCTACGCAAAGCCTGTTGTTTCACCCGTTTATGGGACTATAGTAGATCTTTGTTCTCACCACAATGACAATCTGCCAGGCGATGTTGACACCAAAAATAACTGGGGAAATTACATAATAATTTTGCTTGATACAGGTTCTTATATGGTGCTTGCACACTTGCAAAAAGATTCTATTAAAATGGAAAAATACGCCCGCGTGGTGCCAGGTCAGGAACTGGCTGCCTGTGGAAATTCAGGACGTTCTCCTCAGCCACATTTGCATATGAGTATTCATAAAAACATGAATCTGACCAGCCAGACCATTCCTTTTCATTTTACTCACGCTATTGTTTGCAACGGAAAAAATGAAGTGTACACTCTCAACACACGCCCAAAAGAAGGAGACACTCTTGTCACTCCTCGTCGCAATGCCGCGCTAAAAAGAGCTTTTCACTTGAACGTAGGCTGCCGCTTGCAATTCGACACTCTCATCAAAGGGAAATTGGGCAGTACCACCCTGGATGTGGTGCTAGATTTATATGGACAGTTCTGGCTTGTTAGCAACACCGGTGCTTGTGCCGCTTTCAGCGTGACCGATGACCTGGTGGCTTTCTATCACAGATCCGGTCCGGATGATGTTGTGCTCGATGCTTTCTTGCTTGCAGTCGGTCTTTCGCCGCTTATTGAAGGCTCCGCTTCCTGGAGCGACCTGGTGCCGCGCCAGACTTTGCCAGCCAACATATTTGTGCAGTTCTACAATAATCTGCTCAATCCATTCAATTCGTGCGTTGAAAACAGGCTGGAGCGAAACTGGGAACCGCTTAGAAACACCTGGAACCAGTCAGCCACTCAAACACTAAAATTGCCCCTCGGCAATAAATTGCAGTATCTAACCCGCGCCCGTCTTTGCGAGTCTCTGGGACTTGTAGAGCTGGAAATGAAAGAAAACGGCAAGACCATCCTGACAGCCTCGCTTGTCGGGCAGACAAGAAGAGCGGATAATGGCATACCGGAACTGAAAACTTTGCGTTATGAGAGCGGCTGTAATTAAACACTTGACGTCTTGAAAATCAACGAATCACTCAGACTAATTAATCACATCATCATCTGCACGGCATTTGTGGTTGCGTGCATCGCATTAGCCATGTATTTTGGTCCATCGGCATTTTTGCAAGAAAATAGTTGGAAACTTACAGTGGCTCTATTTTTAGCTTTCATTGTGGTGGCTGCCTGCGCCATAATCATTCCGCACCGGATTTTGACTTCATTAAAATCGACCAGAGCCGGTGTAGAAAAACTGGCCAGAGGAGAATGGGAAACACGCATAGAGGCTCAAGGCGATGACGAATTGAGTCAACTAGCCGGGCAATTAAATAATCTGGCTGAAGCATTCGAAAGACGCAACAGTGCTCAACGCCAGTGGATAGCCAACACATCTCACGAGCTGCGTACACCACTTTCAATAATCCAGGGACAAGTGGAAGCATTCCAAGACGGCGTGCGCGAAGTCAATCCTAAAAGTTTGAACGCTTTGCACCGAGATATTCTTGGTCTGAGCAAATTGGTAGAAGACTTACACTGGCTTGCCCGCTTTGATATAGGTCAACTGAGACACTCAAGCACACCAACAGATCTGGTGCCCACTATCAATGAATCTCTTGAATCATTCAAGGAAAGATTCTCCGAAAAAAATATCAAAATTGACTCAAGCGCATTACCATCCTCATGCATCGTCAATGGTGACCAAAATAGATTGAAACAAGTCTTCTTCAATTTACTTGAAAATTCAGCCCGTTACACAAATGATGGCGGCACAATAAAAGTAAGCATGACGACAGATAACAACACT
>CAZEQP010000540.1:0-3276 GCA_964514345.1 uncultured Candidatus Obscuribacterales bacterium | reverse complement strand
CTGTGATGCAGATGACTGAGCGACTCATCGGAATGATGTGACTCGCAAGCCTCGAACCAACGACAAAGTTCAAGCCGCATTGGAACAACGTGAATACGGGCATCATTCGCTCTGAAGAATGCGCTGCGGCATTTGATCGCATGTTTTGGGCATTCCTCTTCTTTCTGGATTTTCGACTTGGTGTCAACAACGTGCATGTTGACGTGTTGCCCGACTTTATCGGCTGGCTGATGATCGCCTCAGCATTGGCCTCAATCCTGGAACTTAGCCCAAAGGTGCAGAACATTCGTAAGTTGGCCAATTGGCTTGTGGGGTTGTCATTATTCGACATGGTCGAGATTCGGATTCCGTTCATGAGATCTGGAAACGTTACGGGCCAGATTTCCCCCACGTTTCCATTGGGGATCATCGCCACGATTCTCGACCTCTTACTGATTTGGAAACTTTGCGGAATGATCATCGAAATGGCGTCAGTCCTCGGTGACGATGTCATTCGAGAGAGGGCTGATTTCCGCCGCCGCATTTATTTGATCTTTGCCATTTGCCTATATCCTATATGGTGGGGCGGTTTTTATACTTAAACTATGGTTCAGAGAAAAAAGAAAAAGTCGGCAAAAGCTGAGGTCCAGGAGGCTGAATCTCTTGAAGAGCCTGTTGTGCAGAAACCCAGGCAAAAGAAGGATATCATCGCTTTGCCGGCTGATTTTGACATCAATGCCCTTCATATTTTCAAACGCCCTGTCTGGAAGCATTATTTGCGTCATTTCTGGGTTCTGGTTGTAATTACATTGAATGTGGCCATGATGGGCAGTTTCTTCAACCGCCTGAATACGCACCATCTGATGCATCCTTTCAGAGAGATTTTCTTTTTTGTATTTGTGGCAGCCATAGACATTTTTATGGCTGCGCCGATGATACTTGAAGCCAATATTGTGGAAACAGAAAATGAGTCTATCACTTTGCATTTGTTGTACTGGAAAGTGCGTATTCCCTGGAAGGAAATCAAAGAGTTTTCTCAGCCCGGTCTGATTAAGTTCACTATTTTGTTCACCCAGCACTGCCGGTACTTTCTAAATAAGTACGATTTGAAAGATTTCAGTCAATTAGCTCAAATTATTATTGCTAAAACCCAAAAGCCATAAAAAAATCGGCTTTCAGGTTCTATACTAATTGGGAAATGGTAGCAACAGTGACACGAAAGAAAGTAAGAGTCTTAATCGGCAAACCCGGGCTGGACGGGCACGACAGAGGTGCAAAAGTCATCGCCAGGGCATTGCGCGACGCCGGCGTGGAAGTGGTTTATACCGGTTTGCACCGCTCACCGGAAGAAATTGTCGAAACAGCCATTCAAGAAGACGTAGATGCCATAGGTGTAAGCATACTTTCCGGTGCTCACCTGACCCTTTTGCCCCGTGTGGTGGAACTGTTGAAAGAGGCTAATGCCGCCGACATTCTTGTTTTCGGAGGGGGAGTGATTCCGGAGGAGGACCGTCAACTTCTTCTCAAGCAGGGCATTGCCGAGATTATTGTTCCAGGTGGCGGAACCCAGAGAACAATCGATTTTCTCAAAGAAAACTTTCCAGACCGCTTTGAGTCATAAAGCTTAAGAAAAGATTAAAAAGCTTTAATATTAACGACAGATAAACTTCAGTGGATCTGGGTATACAGCTAAAGTACGCCAGTTCTTCAAACTCAAAATTAGAAGTCTGACTACAAGTGGTAATCTGTGACTTGCCGTTTAATGAGGGATACGCAATCTATGCAAAATCCTTATCGTAATGAAGATAAGCAGCCCGAACCTATCTCGTTTAGAGAAGGTCTATGGAACGCAGCCCGCCAGGTATGGAAAAGCTGGCAATTAGCCAGTCGGGAAGAAGCGGTTCAAATGTCCTGCTCCAGCATCAAAGCTGACCTGGCTATGGAAGAGGCTTACGCCGACATCTAGCCGGAAACGGAAAATTGGCTGAACAACCGATAGATTTTTTGCGAGGGTGCCTGAGGCGCCCATCTTGGCTTGGGTTAGTTTCTGCTCAATTCAAAAACGAGCACTCTCATATATTGATATAATTAAGGCTGTTCGCACTTACCACAAAAAAACAAGCGGTTTCAATTTTCGATGACCTCGAAACCTGCGCTATCTTACAGAAAAGGCGATGTCGTCTTGGTTTCATTCCCTTACACCACAGATGAAGGGAGTACTCAAACTAAGCGCCGTCCGGCTGTTCTTATTTCAAACAATTCGAATAATTTGCGTCTGGACGATGTGCTGCTTGTTCCTTTGACCAGCAACACTACAAGAGCCTCTCGCGAACCTACTCAAGTAGTGGTCAAAATGGATTCTGAAGAAGGAAAGCTGGGTGGACTGAGACTGGACAGCGTCATTGACTGCACAGTTATAGCCACAATCCCAAAAACTCTTCTGGTCAGCAAGATTGGACAATTTCCCCAGGAATTGATGGAACGTGTCGATCAATGTTTGATGGTGGCGCTGGCCATAGGCAGACCCTTAAACGAAGAAGAGCCGCCTGTTTAAAATTACGAAGATGCTTTCTGGTCTTCGGCTACACCAACATTGTAGGCGGGGAAGAATATATAACGCATTCCCAGAAGAGTGACAAATATGATAAGCATTTTGTTGTGCTCGGCAGGCGGGATTTGCATCGCTTTCAGAACAAGAAAAACACCCATACAAAGAGCAAAAGCGATTGAAACTTCCAGAATGATTTTGCTGTTTGGATTGCTTACTTTCAGATTGAGACTGGGATAAACACCAAGAAAAACAAACAACCCGCAGAATAACAGCAGATAATCGTCTTTGAAAGCTGTGTAACTGAAATACATGATAGTGCCCATAACTGCCATTAGCCCAAACACAACTGAGGCTGACGTTTCAGCTTTGAGAATGGAAAAGTCGCTGGCCGGAGTAATTTCGACAGCCATTCCTGAAGGCACCGTTGGCTTGAGAGCTTCTTGGTCCGGCGCTTTTTTCTCTTCTTGTGGCGCAGCCGGCTCAGAAACAACTTCAGATGAAGCTTGCTCTTCGACTTCGACAATTTTTTCTTCTGGGCTTGAAGAAGCATCGGCTTTGGCAGCCGATTTTTTTCGTCTTTTTGGCTTAATATCACTTTCACTCATTGAAAAAGATATTCCTATTACATGGCTACAATAAACGCCACTGCATACTCTTTTTCGTGACTGATGCTCAAAGCAATTTTATTGAGACCAATTTTTTCAGCCCTCGCTTTTGCCCGTCCGTGCAATATTATGGATGGTTCG
>CAZEQP010000539.1:0-3285 GCA_964514345.1 uncultured Candidatus Obscuribacterales bacterium | reverse complement strand
ACTACCCCCATAATAGGGCAGGAAACCCAGTCTCTGACAAGATTTACATTTTGCTTTATAGCTTCCAAGTTGATTTCCAACCAGGCATCGCGCTTTAAATCGACACTTTCGTTAGTTTGCTTTTCAGTCAACATACTAGGTAATTGTTTTAGAAGAATGATGAGTTTATGCTAGCATTGCTTAGGCTTTTTTCGATTTGCTCTTTTCTATAAAAGATCCGGGCAGACTTTCAAAAGCATGTGTGAATTAGTATCACTGGTATCCCTCTGTTCTCATTGGAAACTTTATGGCATCCCTGGAATCTCTTCGGAAACCCTTAAAACTCTCTGTAAGAAAGATTGGAGTGAAATACCTTGAACAAAGCAGAATTAGTGGATATCGTCGCCAAAAATGCAGCCACTACCAAAAAGGATGCGGAGACAATTATCAATAGCATGATGGAAACCATCATAAAATCAGTTGCCTCCGGCGAAAAGGTCACACTTGTAGGTTTTGGTACATTTGAAGCACGACAAAGAAAAGCAAGAACCGGACGTAATCCCAAAACCAACGAACCTCTGCATATCCCCGCCAAAAGAGTGCCTGGATTCAGAGTGGGAAAAGAATTTAGCGAAGCTGTAAATAAAAAGCGCTAAATAAGGAGAAAACTAAACTTGAGTTTGCCCAAAGTTGCTGTAGTCGGGTGTGGAAACTGGGGTAAAAACCTGGTCAGAAACTTCGCTCACCTTGGGGCATTGCAAGTTATTTGTGACGCTGACTCCCAGAGGCTCGATCGTTTGAGCAAAGAGCACAAAGGTGTCAGCGTTACTTCCGATTTTCAAACTGTACTCGATGATAAGAGTGTAGACGCGGTAGTCGTAGCGACCCCGTCGGACACTCATTTTGATGTGGCTAAAAAATCTTTGTTGCAGGGCAAGCATGTATATGTAGAAAAACCGCTTGCTCTTGACGTCAAACATGCAGAAGAGCTTGACGAGCTTGCCACTGAACGTAATCTTGTATTGATGGTCGGGCATCTTCTTTTGTACCATCCTGCAGTCAATTGTTTGAAAGATTTGATTGCCTCAGGCGAGCTTGGCGAATTGCGTTTTGTGCGCTCGGATCGTATGAATTTCAATCAAACAAGACGTGACAGCGTGTTGTGGGATCTGGCGCCGCATGACCTTTCAATGATGAGTTATCTGCTCGATTGCGACGCGCCTGAAGTTACACGTGTGGGCGGCTGGGACACTCAGGATGACGACACAGTCGATGTTGCTTATCTTGATGTTGCTTTTCCGGTAAAAGGTAATAACGGCAAAAAAGTTATTCCCGGACAGGTGCGCAACAGCTGGATCGACCCGCAAAAAATCGTACGTCTAACCGTTAACGGTACGCGAAAAACTGCGGTACTGAATGACACAGAAGCGGCCGACAAATTGCAATTGCACTCCCTGACAAGTTCGGGACGTATGGTGGTCGAATATCCTTATTATTCGGATGAAGAACCCCTTCATCTTGAATGCGAGCATTTTCTCAACTGCATACAAACAGGCACCAGACCTCGTTCAGACGCCAACAACGCGTATCATGTAGTGCGTGTTTTAGCCGATGTTGAAAAGCGGTTGATGGCAAGACCTGGTCTTTCTATTTCTAATTCTTCAAAATAGAAAACAACTTTTGCCACTTCAGTCGGCTTAGTCATATAATGTCTATGGGCAAAGTCCTGAATTGCGGGAGTAATTCAGTGGTAGAATGTCTCCTTGCCAAGGAGAATGTCGAGGGTTCGAGCCCCTTCTCCCGCTCCATTTATTTGAATGTCAAGTATCCATTTTCCGCCAAAATCTTGTATTTAGGCGGTATTTAGGTTTTCATATTATTATTAGTAGATTGGGTCCTGGGAGAAAAAGAATGGGCGAAGATAGCTCGAAAGAATCGGAAAAAAAGGAAGCTAACTCTGAAAATCCGGCTGAAGACAAAGCCGCCGGTTCAAAAGACGCTGGATCAAAAGACGCCGATCCTAGCGATCTCACTATCTTACCTGCAGTCGCCGGAGCCGAAGGCGGCGAAGCCCAGGAAGCGCCAGCGGCTGATGCGGTCGCATCCAGTGATCCTGGGTTTAAGCGTCGTTCGCTGTGGCAGTCTACTGTGGAATCGCTCAACTATGTCAACGGCATAGCTCAGGACGAAGCCATCAAAGTTCGCGACACAGACCGTGCCACAAGCATAGCTCTTTTGATTACATCAATCATCACTCTTGGCGCTATGCACTGGGAGCCGGCTGCTCCACACCGCATGCCTTTGTTGCTTGCCTGCGACGCTCTTATTGGTGCATCCATAATCTTATATTTAGGTAATCGTTTCGGTATCCTGACCACATTTACTCCTCGTCAGGCGCTCCTTGCCTGGCAATTGATGACCGGCTCAACATTCCTGGGCATTTTCATAACAATCAACCTGGCTCTTATTCTTGGTGTTGCTGTTGTTACTACCACCCCAATAGAAGCCCCCAACTTCTAATAAGAGATTGTTGTAAAAATCCAAAAAAGCTAAAGCACGCCCAGCTTGCGTGTTACAATCGCCCTTTGCAAACGTGTGCGTTTTTCTGAACGCCCACCGGGTAATTCAATTTGAGGAAAAAAAATGAAAGTCTCTGTCGAGTCGGAAGGCAAAAACATTGTGCACGTAGTGCTTGAAGTAGAGGCTGAAAGAGCTTCTAGAGCTTATGAATCCACTTGCCGCGAGTTGAGCAAACATGTGGAAATTCCCGGTTTCAGAAAAGGCAAAGCTCCCAAAAATGTAATCGAGAAAAGATTCGGCACCGAAATTATCAAAAAAGAAGCCCTAGACAGGCTGGTTCCTGAATTATTGCAACAAGCAGTGCAAGACAAAGAACTGGATATCATCACTAATCCTGAAATTGAAGAATGCAAATTCGAGCTTGGAGAGCCGCTTCAACTAAAAGCAAAATTTGAAATCAGACCGGAAGTGAAACTGGGTGACTACCAGAAAATTAAAGTGGAAGTGCCCCAGGCTAAAGTGCCTGATGACGCTATGGACACAGCCCTCGAAAAACTGGCTACACAAAAATCCACTCTGCAGCCTGTAGACAAGCCGAAAGTTGAAATGGGCGACCACGTTCTTCTTGATTTTGAATGTATGGTCGACGGCCAATTAACCGAAGGTGGAAAAGCCGAAGGTCTTACTCTTGAAGTGAAAGAAGGCAATTTCATCCCCGGATTCTATGAAAAGCTTGTAGATCGGAAAACCGGCGAAGAGTTTGAAGTGGAGGTAACATTCCCTTCC
>CAZEQP010000538.1:0-3289 GCA_964514345.1 uncultured Candidatus Obscuribacterales bacterium | reverse complement strand
TTTGCTGGTCAGAACATATTCATTCTCACCCGCGGCCTCAAAATCATAGATCCTGGATCTTGTGCTTATTGTGGAGTGCCCGAGTATGTTGCCAAAAATACTGAGCGCAATAATATTGAGAAGTCTTGACGGCTTCTCGGCGCTTTCAACCACCAATTTTTCAAAACGCATTGTGGTCATAAACTGGCTCCCGGGGGCGAAAAGAGATTATCTCACCGGTAAGGAGATTATTGCAATATAATTGAAGCTTCCCGGGTGGATGTCATGGACGATATCAAGAAAAAATTCAATTTACAAGACAGCAATTTCAGCGACCAAGAAATAGCTGAAATGATGAGTCCGGCGCTCAGAGAAGAAAGAGAACGGAAAGAGAAACACGAAAAGTTTATAAAAGATGTTTTGACTGGGGACTCTGAAGACAATTCAGGTCCTTATGAAATGCGCTGCATCGTAGAATACAAAGACTGGTATGTACCGCTTGGAGATGATGGTCAGTATGAGATTTTAAACGTAAGAAAAGGCGAGTATGAGCGTCTGGTTGCCGGTCTGAATAAAGACGGGCGCAGAAATGTGCGTGGTGGTCAAGGTGGTCAATGCCTGCCGGTGTATAAATCCAAGCCGCAAGGAAATTGTGCTCATCTTGATGGACCAGAATTGATTCGTTCTTTGCCGGCCAAAATTACCGGACTGCTCATGGAAAGAAAAGAAGGTGAGCCGCTGGAGGAGCTATCCAGCGAGTTTTTCGAACCCCTGAAAAGACTTGTTAAATCAGCTGAAGTTGAAAAAGCTCTTTTAGAGCCGGGACCTATTGATACGGCTAAACTCAGGGAAGCGAAATTTATTGTGGCGATGAACAGCAATAATCTGCCTTACGTGAATTACGATATGGCTCATATCGCCACTAATGAAGACATGTACCTGGTTGACTCGGATAGTAGAAAAGAAATGACCGGTGAAGAAATTTTCAAACATGTTTTAGAGAAGGATTATTTTGCCGGGATAGTATTCAATTCACCTTGTATGTTTGGACCGGAAGGTGACGAAATCAAAGAAATGGGAATTTCTTTGAATTTTATCGACCGCGCTCTCAAGTCTGACAGATGTGAGTTGCGTGCACCGCAGCTAGTGGCTCGAAACAGGAAAGAATTTGAATATTGGCTCGATATGTCTCTTTTTCCGAAAGAGCGTGAAACTTTGGAGGAAAAAGACACTGACGGCACCACTTACATTTGTGCTGTCTCTAAAGAGCCTTGCAATTACTGGCGACAGCAAGAAACCACCTACGGCACTATCGAGCCCAAAATTGTAAGCACTCCCAAATTCAAACTATTGAATGAACCGATGCTTGAGGGTGAGCTGGCCAAAGGTCCAAGCCCTATTTTGTGTCCGGGCTTAATCGCCAAAAGTCTTTATTGTCAATTGCCAATGAAAGACAGAAAAGAAAATTTGTGGCGTCCCGGGAAGTCATTGTTGTTTGCCCGATGGCTAAGTGCAGACGATATTGCTAATTCCAAAGAGCGAATCATGCTCGCCAATGAATTATTGAAATTGATACCAGCCGGGGCAGATTCGATTCCTAAGACTTCGCTTTTGTCTGTTGCCGGCGGTCAGTTCTTGTGCTGGATACAAGCTGCACGCAAACGTGAATGGGCTCAAACTGTGCTGGAACAAGCAAAACGCAATTGCAAGATGTTTGTCAGTTAAAGCTCTTGCTGTTTCAGTTGCTTCTTCAAATATTGCAGTTCAGGATAAACAGACTGTTTATAAATAGAATATCTGAGACCGCCGAAAATACGAAAGTCAAATCCGCTCAATCCTGGTGCGCTGTGCGACTGAGTATTCCAGATTGGTTCTGCCCGGGCAAAGACTTCCAGTCCCGGTAATCGTTTGCGTGATACCGGGCGTGCTGCTTCAAAATCACAAATGATAGAAGAGTTCGGAATAGGCGGCACCGCATTTCTGTTTCTGAAGTTATTCACCAGTGTGCAGGTTCCGGTGAAAGCCCATTCTCCGCGTCTGTACAAAAGACCTGCAGTATAGAATGGATCTATTTCGCGTGTCGGTCCCTGGAAAATATACTGACTTCGCATCTGCAATTGTCCGTTGAAAAATCCGATAAGAGTCGGCTTAAAATAATGTGTCAGAGTGAGTCCAGGAATCATGTCGGCCTGGCTCAGTCCGTCGCCTTGAAACAATTCACGAATTTGATAGTTTAATGATAAGTTAGTCTTCTTGCCTAAAGACCTGTCATGCTGCAATCCGCCTGACACAGATTGAAAAGTTGATCTGTTCAGAAAACCGGTATTGGCAAAAACGTCTTTGATCAAAAAGTAGTTGGTGTAAATACTGGTTTTTGGAAATAAGTAATATCCGATTGTGATGTTGGGCAGGGCGCGAAAAGCGTAGTCGCGCTGCGGATTATTTACAGTGGAAAGGACGTTGCTTTCAAAACGATTTGTCACTTCGGTGACGGCAGACAAATATAAGCGTGCCGGTAAATGCTCCAGCACTCTAACTTTAAAAGGTGATACCAGTTGTTCGCGCTCGTCACCGATATGAGTCGGCGTTTCATCTGTGGGGATAATGGCCGGATTGAATTGAGCGATACGCCTGGGTTCATTTTGCAACGATATGGGCAGCAAACCACCTGACGGTCTGAGTATTTGTGTGTCGATGGGACCAGCCGGCTGTGCCTGTGCGGCAGCCGGAATGAATATTAATATGGCCCCCAGGAGAAACTTGAACACTTAGTTAGAACCGGCTGCCTCCTGTGTTCAACTTCTTATCCATAAGAGTTTGTGCCTGGTAGAAATTATCATAACTGGGGTTGGCAGCTGCGTATACAGCGGCTGTTTTTATCATCCCTCCCACCAGTTTTTTGTCGGTGCCTGATTTTCTTCCCCAGCCTCCCAGATAGCTGGGACTTCTCAGCAGCGTGATCAAAGAAAAGGTGCAACTGCAGGCGGTGTGATTGTCTTTATTCAAATCGTGCAGTGTCACTTGCTTTCTGCCCAGTCCATCAGGTGGCAGCACTTCCCACTCGAATGGTCTGTGATCAAATACGGCAAATTCTTGCGAGGGATTTATGCGTCTGAATTTGCTTCCGAAATTGTAAGTCATGGTTTTGCCTTTGCAAAACTGGACTCTAAGCGAATGCTCTGAGGCGGTGACAAAAAAAAGACTGTTGGCTTTTGCGTTCAAAAGACCCATTGGGGTTTGAATTTTTATGTCTCGATCCGGAGCAAAAAAAATGCTTCCCTGAGCCAGTGAAACAGTGTCGCTCTGAGCA
>CAZEQP010000537.1:0-3296 GCA_964514345.1 uncultured Candidatus Obscuribacterales bacterium | reverse complement strand
AGGGGAGTGGAAGGTGGGCTTGCCTCCGCTGGTTTGAACATGATGCTTGCTGCTTCCGACCTTTTCACGCCGGAACAAAGAGCCGCATTCAAAAAGATGCGTGATTTCAAACACGGACATAAAGGCGGCTTCGGCGGCAAAATGGGACCCCGCGCTTGCGGATAAGGAGTTAAACAATGAAACTTAGATTACTTTCTTTAGCCACACTCTCCATGCTTGTAGTAGGCATGATGACCATGGCTCCGGCTGAAGCACGATCGCGCAATAATAACAACAACTCGTGCGGCAACGGCGGCTTCAACAACGGTTACAACAATGGTTTCTTTAATCGTCGTTTCAACCGTGGACAAATGAAAAAACACTTGCGTCACAAGCATAATCGTGGCTGGTTCAACAACAATGGCAACCGTTTCGGACTGAATACACAAGCTCGTTACTGGTAGTTCGAATGAAAAAGAGCACTAACAAAGAACAATAATTTCGGGAGAGGCAATGCCTCTCCCGGGGAGGAAAAAATGAAAGCTAGACTACTACCGACTTTATTTGCCGCAGCCATGCTGATGGCGTCGGCAGTGGCATTTGCTCCCAAGGCGGAGGCAAAGTGGACGGACTATTTATACAATTCCGGCATCCTGCCAGGGTACAACAATAACTATGTCAACAGCTATTATCCTTATGGAAACAGCTACTCAGGTTATAACGCAGATGTCCAGAACCGCATCAACGAATTGAACATTCAAGCACAAGGTCTTCAAACTCAGCTGGCGTATGGCGGGTTAAGACCGAGAGATTATGCAAAGATTCAAACAAAATTGGCTAAAATTCAAGCCGAGCAAATGGCTTTGCAGAACAACTATTATCCGAACAACGGATACAATCCGAACTATAACAACTATTACAACCCCTATGGTTATGGTGTCGGATCCGGTTTCCTCAATTCAGGCAACTTGAATTCAGGAGTCGTGAATGCTCTAAGAGGCATTTTAGGGATCTAATTAAACTAGACAGATTTGGTTCCGACCACCCCGCAGGTACAGGGCAAGTGATTTAAAGCACTTGCCTTGTTCTTTTGGTTTTACATGATTTAATTAATACATGTCTGGCCAGGAATACAAACTTGAAGAAAACGAAAAGCTACTTTACAGTGACGAAACTGTAGGTCTCAAAATTGATGCCAAAATGATCTATTGGTTCATGCTGGGAATTTTGGGATTTCCTTTTTACACATGGATCATAATGGTCGGCTTCGGCTGCGTTGTGATAGGCATGAGCCTGCAAGAACTGTGGATTCAATTGCAAACACCGGCAACTGCATTTCTAGGCGAAGTAATTTTATTCATTCCATTTTCATTTTTTGCAGCAAGAAAAATACCTAAGTTTCTTTCAGCACCGGGCAAAATTATGGTGACAAATAAACGTATTTTTGTTCTTCCCCAAAACATGGAAATTACCCCTGTTGCAGGAGTACCTGATTCGCTTTTGCTTTCTGAAAGCCGTTATGACGACATCTTATATATTGCCACAGAGATTTATAAAGACAGACAATTTTTGAAAGTGAAAGTAAAATCAAAAAATTTGGACGGCGAGCTGGCTGAGACTTTTCACACTTATCAAGTAAAAGACGCCCGCGCAGTTTATGCCAGCCTGCCATCAGATCTGGTGCAAAGACGCGGGCATGCAAGCCCGGCTGCGGCTAAGGAAAAAGCAGGAAATGCCACCATCATTATATTCGGTCTTTTTCTTCTTATGCTGTTGGTTGCTTTTGGTTATTTTTTTGAATTGCAAGAGAGCACCACGGCTTTATCTAAGCAAGGTCATAAATTAATCATAGAGCAAAAATATGTGGAAGCTGAACGAGTCCTTGAACTTGCTTACAGACGCAACACTAAAATACCGATTCAAATCGACAATTTTTTGGGACCCGTATGTTACCGACTGGCTGTGACAAAACTGGCGTTGGGCAAAGAAGAAGAGGCTATTGCCTTATTTAATAAAGCAGCACAACTTTGTCAAAAATCTGGTGAGGACTCGCACAAAAAAGCATATGTATTTAGAAGTTATGCACGTTTGGGACATATTTATCAAACTAAAAATGACGAAAACAAAGCTACTGAAAATTATGAAAAGATGATGCAATCAGAGCCTCTTGAAAATAAAGACAAAATTAGAAGCTCGGCTCTTTCTACTTACATTGACTTTTTAAAAAGCAAAGGACATGAAAGAAAAGCCCGACAAGTTCAAAAAATCAAAGGCGACACACCGGTCGAACCCCATTTCAGCCTGGATAAGATCTGGGAATAAGTCGATCTTGTATTGATTTGCTAGACTTGTCTTATGCATAAATATAAAAAACTAGCCGTCGCGCTCTTTTCAACCCTGTTTGCCGGTTTGTTTGCTGGTGCACAAGCCGCTCCACCCATAGAAAAACTAAAACTTCCGCCTGGTTTCAAAGTCGAGCTCTATACCGACCAGGTCTGGGGCGCTCCCTCTATGACTCTGAGCGACAAAGGGACTTTATACGTAGGTACAATCGTTCCCAATTTTGTTTATGCATTGCCGGATAAAAATCATGACTATAAGCCGGATTCTGTCATAACTTTACTGAAAGATCTCAATCACCCCAATGGCGTGGCTTACAGAAACGGCTCGTTATATGTTTCTGAAATCGGGCGATTGTTGCGCTACGACAATATAGAAAACAATTTGAACAAAGCACCAAAACCGGTTGTATTGAGCAGAAAATTTCCCAAAGAAGAATGGCACGGATACAGATATATAGCCTTCGGTCCTGACGGTTTGCTTTATGTGCCAATAGGCGCACCATGCAACACTTGTTTGAAACCGGAAGAGCCTCTTTTTGCCACCATGACACGCATGAAAGCCGACGGCACCGGGCAGGAAATTTTTGCTCGCGGTATTCGCAATACGGTTGGATTCGACTGGCATCCCCAGACAAAAGAATTATGGTTCACAGACAACGGCAGAGATCACCTGGGTGACAATTTGCCGCCGGACGAATTGAATCACGCACCGAAAGCAGGGATGGATTTTGGCTTTCCTTATCGTTACGGTAAAAATGTTCCTGACCCTGAATATGGTGAGAAAGCACCGGCAGGCAAGGTGTTTAATCCTTGCGCTCAAGCTCTGGGGCCGCATGTGGCTTCACTTGGAATGAAGTTTTACACAGGTAATATGTTTCCCGCTGAGTACAAGAAAAAAATATTCATTTGCGAGCACGGCTCCTGGAACCGGAGCAAAAAAATCGGTTACAGAGTGTCGACAGTCACACTTGATGG
>CAZEQP010000536.1:0-3301 GCA_964514345.1 uncultured Candidatus Obscuribacterales bacterium | reverse complement strand
CTGCAAATTCCTAGGACCGGCACCATTAGATGTGTTTATCGCATTTCCATCCACATCATGCCTGCCTGAATAGCCAGCCCACGACTCTTTGGAGATGTCCCTGTATCCGCAGACTAATTCGTCTTTTAACACTGAAAACGCTGGTTCTTCAGAGAGCGACACGGCTCTCAAACTGTTTGCCGCCGATCAGGTAGCGCCTTCCATTTTGCCGATCATATTGACCCACAAAATCATCTTGTTTTCGCGCTTGGCGCGTTCTTTGGCTTTTTCCAGGTCCGATTCCCAGTTTATTCCCAGGGCGACCCGTTCAATTCTAGTTTTAGCCACATGGCCGGGAATCAGTTCTTCGTCACAAGAAGCAGGCGACAGACTCAGTGTTGAAGCAATCAAACTGAGGACAAGTCCACCTAAAAGGCGGTTATTTCCTACTTTCATTATCGAGGACCCTCGTGTCGATAATCTAACTTTATCTTGCTCTGACGACGGCGGCAAAAAAATGTTCTTGGAAAATAGGGTTTTAAAGATTAAATCTTGGCATTAAGCGTGAGAAATCAATCCGGTTTTCCATAATTCATATTAAGGAAGGGATAATTTGACCAGCGAAAAAATACCTGAATCCATTGCCGACCGCTACAAAGTGAAAGGCGTCCTGGGGAAGGGCGGCATGGGTTATGTGCTTCAGGCGTATGACCCATTGCTTGGAATCGATGTGGCACTAAAACTGATGAAATCCGACGATTCCGGGTTCGCCGCCGCCCGCATGCAGCGTGAAGCCATGGCAGCAGGCAAAATGAAGCACGCCAATATTGCTCGTGTTTATGATTTCGGACAGACGCCTCAAGGTGAACCATATATGGTGATGGAACTCCTGGCAGGAGAGTCACTGTCCGAAAAAATCATCCGCACCAGACCAAAAACGATTGATATCAAAGAAGCTATCGACATTTTCATTCAAATAATCGATGGGCTGCAATCAGCCCACAGTCAGGGTATAGTTCATCGGGATCTGAAACCGGACAATGTATTTCTTTTGAAAAATAATCTGGTAAAACTGGTCGATTTCGGCATCGCCAAAATAGGCGCCGGTGACCAAATGAACACCAGCAAAGGTGATTTTGAAGGAAGTCCTTTGTATATGAGCCCTGAGCAAGCGCAAGGACTGGATGCAGATCCAAGATCCGACTTATATAGTTTTGGTTGTCTTATGTTTGAAGTGCTCACAGGCAGACCGCCTTTTGTGGGCAAGTCGCCGCTTGAAACGATATCTTTGCAAATAAACAGTCCTGCGCCTTCTTTTCCTGAAGCCTTCGCAGTTCCGCCTGAGCTGGTCGAACTGACACAAAAATGTCTGGCTAAAAATGTCGATGCCAGACCGCAAAATTGCGATGAAGTTACAGATTATCTTGAAGCGGCGCGATTGTCTTTGCAGGAGCAAGAGCCTGCTGAAAAACCAGTTGCTGAGAGCTTTTCCAATCTTAGCTCTAAAAAGAAAATCAGTAAAATGCCTCTGACAATTGGTGTTTCATTGACACTTCTGGTGCTAGCCGGTGCATTTACAGTGCTCAGCATGAAAAAACACAGTGTCGCCACCACAACAGTTGTAAAAACAGAAGCTGAAACAGACCCGGAGCCGGTTGCACCGGCATGGACAAAAGCAGAGGCGCCTTTGCCCGTCGAAGAAAGAAAATTTGAATTTGCTGAAGACAAAGGCGTTTATATGGCTCGACCCAAAGTGGCGATCGTCGATGAGGATTTGAAACAACTCAAAGGATACAATCGCCTGAAAAATCTTTTTCTCGATTACACCAAAATCACAGGCAGCGGGCTGGCTTATGTGGACGACTTGCCCTTGAAGTATTTGAGCATCACTTACGGAAATATTTCAGATGAAGCGGTCCCCCACATTGTCAAAATGAAAACGCTGGAAAGACTTGAAATAGGCACGCCCAACTTAACCGATAAAGGATTCAAGCAATTGAGCGCTCTGCCCAATCTGACTCGACTGTGCGTAGGCTCGGACAAATTTACTGACAAGTCGATTGATACCATTAACAAATTACCGGATCTTTACACTTTCAGCCTTTATGCTCCGCAGATGAGTGCAGCTGTGGTTCCGGCTCTATATAAAATGAAAAATCTGAACAATCTTTGTCTGGTCAAATTAAAATTAAAACCGGACATTGGAGTAAAACTGGCTAAAATACGCTCTTTGCAGACGCTTGGCATAATCGAAATCCCCGCGATTTCAGACCAGAGTCTCAAAGCACTTTCAAAACTGACCCTGTACTGGCTTGATCTTGGCGGTATCACCCTTGGTGACAATCAGCTGGCCACGCTTCCATCCAGCCTGACCGGAATTGGATTGCGCAAGACCGCTGTAAGCGCCAAAAATTTGGAAAATCTGAAGAAGCTTCCTGATTTGACAGTGCTCAATTTGGGTGAAAACAAGATCACAGACGAGCACGCCAAAATCATCTCTCATTTAAAATTGACTGAACTGTCGTTAGCTAAAGCGGACCTGACTTTCAAACAATTTCTAATGTTCAGCAATATCCCCAATCTGCAAAAGCTGGACATTCGTGACTGCGCCCAGATAACTCCGGCGCATCTACAAGAATTTCAAAGCATTTTCAGACTGAAGCATCGCAAAGAGTGCGAAGTGATGGTGGGCTCCGAAGTCCCGGTTGAGGCAATAAAAACTCTACCCAAGCTTGATTAAGCGCAATTGATTAAGCGCATATAACTCCTTTTAAGATGTCATCCCTGATATCTTTTTGCCAGAACTGACACTTTTTTGTTGAGGAGTAAACAGATGCTAGCAAGATATTCCTGCCTTTTACTGGTCGGAGCCGCCGGATTTATTCTGGGCGGATTGTTCAGCCAAACCGCATCTCAAGCCTGCGAAATGCATGAAAAGCACGGCTCAGATACTTCCTATACTCCTCGCTCCATTCCGATGGTCATCGCTCATCGCGGCGGCAAAAAATGGGCGCCCGAAAATACGATGGCTGGCTTCAAACAAAGTATTGAAGTGAATGCCGACGGTATCGAACTGGATATCCACAGATGCAAATCAGGCGAACTTATAGTCATTCACGATGAAACTCTAGACCGCACCACTAATGGTACCGGACTGGTAAAAGAAAAAAGCTGGAATGAATTAAGCAAATTAAGTGCCGGCCTCTGGTTTGATAAAAAATTCGAGTCGGAAATGATTACTCTTCTCTCTGATGTGCTTCAGCTGGTCGACGGCAAACTTATGCTCAACATCGAAATTAAAAATTCTCATGTGGCATATGAA
>CAZEQP010000535.1:0-3304 GCA_964514345.1 uncultured Candidatus Obscuribacterales bacterium | reverse complement strand
CGACAACAGTGTTTTTCTAACAAAACTGATCAACGCCCTAAAATCCAGAGGACAAAGTACAACCATAGCAGAAGCACTTATTCAATTAAACAACCAAGGGATAAACACCAGTCAAAATGCTTTGACCAGTGACATACCTGTTTGCTCTTCACCTGCTCGGCCAAGAGCTTTATCTCCTCTTTTTAAATAAAACATCGACGATTTGTATATCTAAATAGAATGGCAATCAATAAAGACGACACTAAAAGACACAGCATAGAAATACCCGAGATAACTCGGGTGGAAGGACATTCGGCAGTTCATATAGATATTTGCGGCGGGAAAGTGCAAACAGTGCAGCTTGATGTTTTTGAAGGCACCCGCTTTTTTGAAAAAATTGTTCTGGGTCACAACTATGAAGAAATTCCTCATATCACCTCCCGTGTTTGTGCCATTTGTTCTACCGGACATGTGCTTGCGGCAAGTTTTGCCATTGAAAAAATATTTGGTATTAAATGTGATGAGCTGACCGGCTTATTTAGAAAAGTGATGCATATGGGAATGTTCATAGAATCACATTCTACTCATATATACGCGCTTGCACTGCCTGATTTTGTGGGAGCGGTCGATTTGCTTGATTTTGCCTCCAAATTCAAAGACGAATTTGCCGCCTGGACACAATTACGCAATCTGGGCACAGTCATTCAAAGCATAATCGGAGGCAGACCTTTTCATCCAATAAATTTGCATGTGGGAGGACTTTCTTCCATTCCGCCAAAAGAGAAGCTTCAAGCTTTACTGTTGGATCTGGAAGCGGCACGTCCGCTTGCTCTTAAAACTTGCGAACTTTTGATGGGTTTCAAGCCGCCTGTGGAAAGGACGAGTCCACCTGTTTTTATGGCTCTGATACCGGATGATGGCAAATACGGGTATTTCGGCAATAGAGTCAAATCATCATCCGGTTTTGAGCAAGACATCCAAAATTACAAAGAATACCTGGATGAAAAGTCGGTTGCATACAGCCATGCTAAACGCTCTTGCGGCCAAGGATCTTCTTTATTTGTGGGGTCTATGGCTAGGTTGAATTTGTTCAACGACTTGCTCGATGGAGAAGCGTCGAATGTTTATAAAAACAGTCCATTTGTCAGAGGAGACAATAACACTATTTGGAATTCTCTAGCACAAGCAATTGAAGTGGTGCATGCAATAGATGAATGCACCGAACTGATTAAGACAATAATTTTAAGGCTGGATGAAGCGAAGCCGCTTGACAAAAGCGATTTGAAAATTAAAGCAGGAGAAGCAACCGGCGCGGTCGAATGTCCGCGCGGGACTCTTTATCATCATTACAAGCTTGATGAGACAGGCAAAATAACGGTGGCGGATATGGTGACACCATCTGCTCAAAATACAGCCCGCATAGAAACAGATATTAAGATTGCAGTGGAACAGTGCAAGGATATTAACTCGCCTGAATTGGGCAAGTCGCTAGAAACGCTGGTGCGCGCTTACGACCCCTGCAATACTTGCGCTACTCACATGGTAAGCGTTTCTTATTCTTGAGTTTGTGAAAAAGCAAGCCGGTCAGATCAATACACAAGGCTGAAAGCGAAGCAAGCAAGAATGCTATTAAAAGCCAGTGCCCTTCAATAGGCTTTAAACTCAAAACGAAATTGAGCCCGGGGACATAGAGGGCGGCAATAAGAAACAAATACGAAACCGCCATACAAACAATTGTTGTCGCTCGCGGCTTTGTTTTTGGTAGGGCAAGACCTTTATCGCTCCAATAAATCCAGGACCATGCCTGGGACAACAATAAAAAGGACAGAACTGAAAAAACGATTGTAAGACTTTGATTCGGTATTTTATCTTTTAAATTGTAAGCAATAAATGCAACGAATGAAGCGATTATTATGCTGCGAAACCAGATTTGTTTGTAAGTGGCAGGACTGAGCAATGCTTCATTCTTGGGTCGGGGAGCCTGTTTCATTATGCCTGAATCAACCCTCTCAAGCGCCAGCGCCAGACCGGGGAAAATATGCATTATAAGATTGAGCCATAAAAGCTGGATAGGATTCAGATAAAAACCGCAATGGAAAAGTACATTGAATGCCACTACAAGTACTGATGAAAAACTGGCCGTTAAAAGATACGCCACCGATTTTCTAATATTGGTGTATATGATTCTGCCTTCTTTGATGGCATGGGTTATGGTGGCAAAATTGTCGTCGGTCAAGATCATGTCGCAAGCTTCGCGAGCCAGATGTGTTCCGTCCCTGCCCATGGCGATTCCCACATCGGCCTGTCTTAGAGCGGGAGCGTCGTTTACGCCGTCTCCGGTCATTGCCACTACAGATCCTGTTTCCTGGAGCATTTTAACAACACGCATTTTGGTTTCGGGTGTGGTGCGGGCAAGAACTCTGGTATGCTCTAGAGCCATTTTCAATTCGGCGTCGGTCATTTGTTCAATTTCTTTGCCTTTCAGAACTTTGCCTTCACCCAGTTTCAATTTATCTGCAATAGCACCTGCTGTGGTGGCTTGATCTCCTGTAATCATTATTACTTTGATGCCCGCCTGGCGGCATTCTTCAATTGCTGGTCCGGCTTCAGGTCTTATTTGATCCGACATGGCGGCAAGACCAAGGAGAGTCAGACCGGTTTCTTTCTTTTGGTCAACAGAGGATTTGTCTGTTTTTTTATAAGCCAGAGCCAGAACACGCAAACCGGCTTTAGCCAGGGAGTGATTTTCTTGAATGAACCAGTGTTCAGTTTGGGAGGTGAAAGGTTCCATCTTGTTATTCAGCCCATTTTCAAAATGTGTACATTTTTTGAAAACCGAATCAGGCGAACCTTTTACAAATAAAAAAGTACTGCCGTCCTCACTTTGGTGCAAGGTGCTCATCATTTTGCGCTCAAGCGAAAAGGGCGTTTCTGAAATACGATTGTAATCGCTGTGCAATCCGGCCAGGTCGACACCGCATTTGACTGCGGCGGTCAAGAGTGCGCCTTCTGTCGGATCGCCATGAATATGCCATTTTACTTCACCGTAGTGATTTTCCAGCGTGGCATCGTTGCACAAGGCTGCAGCTTTCAACAAAAATGAAAAAACTTTTGATGACAACACTTCTTTATTTGGGAGCTGTGTTCCGGCTTCAAATAAATTGCCGCAAGGATCATAACCACTTCCCTCCAGATTGATGTGGTGATTGTATGTGACAATATCTGAAACCATCATGCGATTTTCGGTTAAAGTGCCGGTTTTGTCGCTGCAAATGATGCCTGTGCAGCCAAGCGTTTCACCAGCCGGTAATTTTCGCACCAGAGC
>CAZEQP010000534.1:0-3310 GCA_964514345.1 uncultured Candidatus Obscuribacterales bacterium | reverse complement strand
TGCTGAAACTGACTGCGCTTGAAAAACGTGACGCCCTGCTGGCTTCCATTTTTTCCGATGCCATAAAAAGCCGGGGTAATTTCATCATCCACAACATCCATGGGGCAGAGGCCGCTGTTCTTGCCATGTCTTATTTTCTTGATTCAAGCAAAGACCCTGTCAAGAAAAGTATGGAGAGAGTTTCGCGGGCGTGCAAAGAGCACCAGATTGCCCCGCCCAAATTCATGGCTACTATCGTTTCGATTATGCTGCACAACAAGTTGAAGCTGGGCAAATTCGACCCTGTTATTCCGGCAGAAGCTTCAGGACAGGGAGAAGAGAAAGCACGTTGTGCAGTGCAAAGCATTTACAACAAAATCAGCCAACCTTTTGACGAAACTCATTTGACCGAAGACTTAAGCCTGATCGATTTCAGCCCTGAAGAACGCGAGCTTTTAAGCCATCTGGGCATAAACGACTGGTTCGTTCCACACCCGCGCAATCCCAAATCGAAAGTGGCAAGTGCCGTAATTGCTGGCGATCACAGCATCAATTACAATAATCCGGAAGGTTTTGCCAAGATAGCATTGTTGCGAGGTCCTGATACAGAGTCAATTTTTGAAGACCCGACCATACATCATTCGCTTGATTCGGCAGTGGAAAGTTTTGCCGATTCATTTTCGGTGATAAGACCGGAAGTGCGCGGCTTTTCGCTCAAAGGCATGAGAAGAACGACCAAAGCGGTTCAACGCGTGACCATGGTTATGACCGAATTATTCAACAGCATGGCGTCGGGTCCACGCAAAAACTTTGGCACCGTATGTGGTTACGAAGAAATCGAGAGCGCGATTTCGCGAGCCCATAAAAGACACCCCGAACTTTATTCACTGGAAAATCTGGCTGTTTCTCAGACCGGATCAAAACGCGTGGAAGAGGCCCTGGAAAAAGTGGGCAAAATTATGGCCGACTGGTATCGCAAATATAACGAAATCCCTTTCAGTCCCAAGGACCCGCACAACGACCGCCCCGGCTGCGGACCGCTTCCTTTCTGGAATTCACCGCTTACTTATCCGGAGCGCGATTCGGACGGAAAGCTGTTGTTTGAATCATTGAATGAATTGCAACGCCAGCAATTTTTATTTGCAGATCGCATCCGCGAAATCACTGTCGAGCTATTGCGGGCAGAACAGTGGATATTCACTATTGAAGCCGAGTAAGAAGCTTTTGCCTAGATACAAAATATTCATAGCCGCCTTTGCGATTTTAATTTTTCTGCTGCGAGCCGAAATTGCCGAAGCGAAAGGAGCTGTCGCTTATTTCAAGAATAAATTCTCAGTTTCGGTTCAGCGCAACGATAAAACAGACTACGACATCAATCTTGCCACTCATCCTTTTTTCGTCTTTATGCCGTCCAACTACACAGGAAGAGAAGCTTTCGGATTGATTTCATACACATCGGCGGCTCCTCAATTAACTGAATTGCCGCCCGGCTGGGAAAATGTGCTTTCTAGAAACAAACTCATTCTCATCGCTCCTCAAGGAGCCGGAAATGAGACAAACGGCAGCACACGCATGGGCTTAAATGTGCTTGGGACACTGGCTGCCTGCCAGTATTACAAGATTGACAGAAGGAGAATATATGCTGCCGGATTTTCAGGCGGGGCGCGTATCGCAAGCCACCTGGCTTTTCTGCAACCTGATTTGTACACAGGAACTATTCAGTCTTGCGGCTCTGACTTTTATAGAGAAGTCATTCGTCAATACGCGCCCTCAGACCCAGGCGGCTCCAAATATGGAGTAACCTCTGTCCCGGCCAATCTTGTTTCTGTTGCCAAAGCAAACGTGAAATTTGCCATAATTACAGGAGCCAACGATTTTCGCTATGGCAATTTGAAAGACATTTACCAGAACGGCTTTTACCGCGACGGCTTCAAAGCCAGACTTTTCGACATACCTCAAATGGAGCATGTCGACTGCGATGAAAACACTCTGGATCAGGCAATCAGATATCTGGACGGCCGCTGATAGCCCGGCGGCAGCTCATTACTTATGTTTGGACAATTCTCTAATTCCGGCATCAAGCGAAAGCTGGTTGTTTCTTATTTTTTCTTGCACCGAAAGACCGGCTTTCAGTTGTTCATCCGAAACAAACCCCGACATAACCAAAACCCGACCTATCAATTGCCCGCTCTCTTTGGCAATTTCAAGCGCCTCAGCCAGATCCGCTCCAGAAAGCAAACCGGCTCCAAGCAAAAGCTGACCAATTTTGATTGTGTCTACTTTGGTTTCGTTCATAATTTTCCACGCCTAATTCAGAGATGCCAATTTCCATTTTTATTCCCTAAACTCAACCATCCTCACCTCTATTTAAATTGTTGAATTTGCCTGTATTTTCGAGCATATCTTAAAAGGCACGAGTTTTCAGCAATGATTAAAATTGCTAACTCATAGATTCAATCTGCAAAATGCTAGGGCTGTTAATGCCAGAAAACATCTCAGTGCCGTCAGAATATAAAATTCCGGCATGCACAAAAACAATTCTGCGGGTCAAGTCCAGCTGTTCCCTGTCCTTGCAGTGTCGCCTAAAGAACAAACTCCAAAGTCAAATAAAGTATTACACCAGGGAATAAATAACCTGATGACAGAAGATCTAGAAAAGAAGAATGAAATTCTAGACCCGGTCCATAAACCGGATAATAACCTGATATGCACGGAATCAATAAAAACAAATGAACAAAACCTAGATCACACAAAAGCACTAGCATCAAACCCAGACCAGTTTCCTTCTGTAGCCAATCTTTCCATCCCAAATAAAGACCAGATAGAACCCTTCCAGATAATCGATGATGGAAAAACAATTGCTGCAAGCAGAAAAATAGTAAAAGCAGAACAAACAGAACCAGCCGGAAATCAATCATTCCATGAAGGCTTAAAAGCACTACCGCAAGGTACTACACCAGAACAACTTGCACAATATCAAACTGACTATATCTTACGAAAGGCCGCTTCCGCAGAGGCAGCAGAAACCTTGCCAGCACTAAAACCCGGAATGATGCTTGAAGGCAGAGCAGAAAAGAATCAAACAACCCAGGAAACAAACGAATACTATGAGCGCATGGCAGGCTTTCTTATCGGCTCAGTACAAGGCATTGGCTCAGTAGCAGTCAATCTGGTGCACATAACAGACTTTGCTGCCTTTTGTATTGCAGGCGACCATGAAAACGCTCAAAAAAGGGGAGAAGAATTTGGCAAGTCAGTCGCAAATACTATATTTGCAGGCGGCAGGCTGTTCCAATCCGCCTATGACTATCTCTACAATGTCGGCTTTGAA
>CAZEQP010000533.1:0-3313 GCA_964514345.1 uncultured Candidatus Obscuribacterales bacterium | reverse complement strand
TGTCCGCACTCTTGTTACAAATAAAGTCTTCTCCACAATGTCGCCTGTACAATCTCCGATTTTTACCCTGTCACCAAGTTTGAAAGCATTGGTGTAGGTCAATACAGATCCGGCCATAATGTTTCCCACCACCCCGGTTGAACCCAGAGAAACTAAAAGACCCAGAAGCAGCCCTACCTGATTGAAAGCAGGTGAGCCCCACCCGGGCAAGTATGGCAATGCCACCATAAATGCCACTATAAAAATAAGACCGCGCACCAGTTTATAAGTAGGTTCCGCCCAATCCGGATCAAAATCGGCAATAGTGATGGTCGAGTCTTGCAGAGAATTGAAAATAAAATGAGCGAAAGCATTCACGGCATATGCCACGATTGCTATGCCAATAAGAGCCAACATTTCAGGGAAGAAATCCAGAATGCCTTCAAAAAGATTTTGCAAAGGCACAAGAGCATTGGCGATAATAGCTTTGGTCAGATGTCTGGTGCGGGGAAAGAAAGTAAGTACCTGCAATACATAACCGGCACAGACAAATACAATCAACAAAACTTGCAGTGTGCGCACCGAACCCACCACCAGTTCGTAAAAGGCGTGTTCACCTATAAGTTCAGCCTGTTGGATTTTTATTGCTGTTATTTTGCTGCCTTTCCACTCTTTCAGTTTCAGATAAAGCGAGGTGGTGCCACGGCTGACCAGTGCAAGCAAAAAAAGAAGAATGACACTTGAAAGCACGGTAAGCATGATACCGGTAGCTACTGAGCCTGCATTTTCGCTCTCGATGCGCTCAGCCAGCACATAACGAATTTTTCCGGCAAATTCGCGAGCCATTTTGGAAGTGGAACTCTGTGCCAATCGGGCATCTTCACTGGATACGGTGGCGATGCGATTTTCACCCGAGATAATATCGGTGCCTTGTGACGTTTCTAATGTTTGAATACTGCCAATATCGAAATTGGGGTCTTGCGCCAGTTGTCTCAAAACCTCGGAAGTTCGATGAGCCCTCTCTACCGGTAATTTACCGTCAAGAACAGATTGAAAGACAAATAGACGTTTGCCTTTTACGACAACGGCGGCCCCTTGCGGCTGGTTTTGCCCCGGGACTTGTGCTTGGTCCGCCTGGGCAAACGCCGCTTCTATGCAAAAGAGCGAAATGAGAAGAACAGAGGCTAATACTAATGCACGCAAGGCTTTGACCATAATTTGCATGGAATTTATCTTTATATGGGAATGACTTCTAGTTTTCTGCCACTGCTGGCGGTGTAACAATCCCCTGACAACTCTCTGGTATAATTCCTATCTGCTTTTCGGGAGGGATATAAAGTGGCTTCTACCAGTAAACAGTCTTTATTTGCGCTTGCTTTGACCGCGGCGCTTCTGTCGCCGATGCCTGCCATAAGTCAGGGCAAAGAATCGGCTGAAGCCTTTTTGAAAAGATATTTTCAGACT
The DNA here is from genome assembly GCA_964514345.1 of uncultured Candidatus Obscuribacterales bacterium. Taxonomy (GTDB): domain Bacteria; phylum Cyanobacteriota; class Vampirovibrionia; order Obscuribacterales; family Obscuribacteraceae; genus Aved-18. Next base: position 1,870 of record CAZEQP010000533.1, on the reverse strand, counting down.
CTGCACACTGTAAAATCTATCGAAGAATTGATGGTTTTTTATCCTGAGCCTTCTGAGAAAGAAAAAAAGCAAAAAGAAGAGTTCGACAACGCTCCGCCTGAAATGAAAAAAATGATTGAACAGCTGGCTCTGGGCATGAGCAAGCAAGAGCCGCGCACAGTTAAAATACTCAGCCAGACTGAAAAAGACGGCAAGGTATATTTCACTCTTGCACCAGATGAGATACCGGCTGATTTTAAAAAATACGCCAGCGACCCTAAGTTTTCAATGAAAGGTGCAGTATCACTTGTGAATGAGAAGGGGCAATGGAAAGTTTACAAGGACTACTGGAAAGTAAAAACATATGAACAGGGTGATATGAAACTTTCTTTCGGTCGAGATCCTGAAGGTGAAGAAAAAGACCCGGCCGAAAATATGCAAACTCCAGCTAAATCATTCGATGATAATTTCAGACATGTTTTCACCAGAGACTGGAAAGCTACAGGCAAAGGCAGTGTGCAGACTACCTTCAAATTGGAGAACGGCACTCTGACTGAAATAAAATTACAAACAAAAGAAAAGAATCAGCCCAGCCAGGAAGAGTTTATAAAAAACTTGCTCTCAACCAGAACAATTCCATCTGTGCCAAAAGATATGGAAGATAAGCCATACGGCTGGATGCAGTTCGACTGGACTGACAATTCATATTGTGTAAATGGACCGTTCTTCGGTTCTGAGCCGCAAAAAATGATGCAATAACTTTTTTCATTACTTATTGGGAAGCCCGCATTTATGCGGTTGTCCGGTAAGAATATCAAAGCGGATAAAAGTCTTTTTCTGAGTGCGTAGGACAAAGTCATAGTCGTTGGTGCCGGGTATTTGTTCGCACCCCATCACTTCTATATCGGCGCAATTGCCACCAACCATGTCCAGTTTTTTTGTGGCACCCATATTCCAGATTTTCTCTGTTGTCCAGCTGGCCAGTTTTTTCCCACCCAGATAAAAATCCAGCTCGACTTGTTTTTTAGGATCCGGATTTTGTTCGACCAGTCTGGTCATTACAGCCACTTTTCCTGCCTTGGGACTCCAGCCAAGCCACATGCCGTGCTGCGGATAAAAATCATAAGAGTCCACCACAATGTCTTTTGGATCTTCAACTCTAAAGATTGTTGTTTTTCCTTTGCCACCACCATCTGCTGTGGGAATGCAGCGGGCGTAAAATCTGCCGTCCAATCCTGATAATACTATCGGTGCCTGTCCTGCTCGTTTTTTAGCCAGAGTGGGCACCGCAAACAGAAGAACCACCGATAGTATCAGCAGGAATTTAGACAAAAGTTGCACGTTTTTATTTTTCCAGCAAAGAGCGAAGCATCCAGGCGTTTTTCTCATGAATTTCCATGCGCTGGGTGAGCAAGTCGGCGGTCGGCGCGTCATGCGCTTCTTCGCATTTTGTAAGCAATTCGCGGGCGGTGCGCACCACTTGTTCCTGTCCTTCTATGAGCTGGCGTATCATGTCTTCTGCGCCTGGATGTCCGGTTTCTTCCTTGACACCGGTTGCTTTTGAAAATTGACTGTAGCTTGCTTCGGCGTAATGACCCAGAGCGCGGATACGCTCGGCAATAAGGTCTACGGCAAGGAACAATTCGTTATATTGTGTTTCAAACAAAAGGTGCAATGTCTGGAACATAGGACCGGTTACGTTCCAGTGAAAATTGTGCGTTTTAAGATAGAGAGTGTAGCTGTCTGCAAGCAGTTTATTCAAACCATCTGCAATTTGTTTGCGCTGCGTCTCGGACAAACCGATATTAATTTGCATAACCATTGCCTGACAACCTCCATCAGTGCATTATATGAGGAGGAGAATCATACTACTTTTGATATGCTTGTATCT
>CAZEQP010000532.1:0-3321 GCA_964514345.1 uncultured Candidatus Obscuribacterales bacterium | reverse complement strand
AACATCACGGGGCGCAGTTCTGGCACTATTCATATGCAGGAGAAACTCCTAATGCGATTTTGAACGCAGACCCGGTTGCCCATCATATTTTCGGAACGCCGCAAGAGCAAACAGCTATAAAAGATCATATGCTCAGCTCTGAATTTGCTGAAGAAATGACAGATTCCGGTTTGATTTCAAATCAAAAATGGCTTGATGAAATGTATCTTGCCACATCTGCTTTTGACCAGCAAAACACTGTTGAAGCAGAGCGTCATTTGCGATGCGCTCTGGAAGAAACGAATAGCTGGGACTCGGTGGACGGGCGGACTTATAAAACGCTTGTGCTTTATGCTGCCGCCATGTCGGCTCTGGGCAGATTCGATCGGGCTCAAGAATTGCACCAGAGAGCAACAGATGTATTGAAGCAAATGAGTCGAAAAGGTATTGTGCAGAATCGGAGAGATAAAAAATGAAAGAGATAATCTGGAAAGAAAAGCAACAACAAGTGAAAGTAAACGCCGGCGAGGCGGTGCTTGAAGGCTGTCTTGATATTCCTCAAAATGCCGATTCTCTGATTTTGTTCGTGCACGGATCCGGAAGCAGTAGACACAGCAAGCGCAACAAATATGTCGCACGCTTGCTCAATGAAGCCGGTCTGGCAACCTTGTTGTTTGATCTGTTTACCAGGCAAGAAGAACAGCAAGATGAAGTGACAGGTGAACTGCGTTTTGATATTGGGTTTTTAGCCGAAAGAGTTGTCGCGGTCACGCACTGGTTGAAAGAATACAATAAGACGGCCGACATGAAGCTGGGATATTTCGGTGCCAGCACAGGCGCTGCTGCTGCTCTTGTTGCTGCGTCAGATCTGCCTGACATGGTGCAAGCGGTGGTATCACGTGGAGGCAGACCCGACATGGCCGTTTCTTGCCTGGATTATGTGAAAGCGCCGACTTTGTTGATTGTGGGTGAAGATGATCTGCAAGTGCTTCATCTAAATAAGAGAGCGTATGAAAGCCTTAATTGTGAAAGAGAACTTGTAATTATTCCGGGAGCCTCTCATCTTTTTGAAGAACCGGGGACTTTAGAAATGGCCGCAGAAGAAGCACGTAACTGGTTTATACGTTATATGCTCAAACATGAAAATTTGCCGGCAAGAAAAATATCCTGAAAAATTCAATTCAGAAATGATAGATTATGACTGTTGCAGGAGGGTAAAACCATTCGAATAACAGTTAAGTATATTGAGCCGTGCCTGATCTGTCTTTCCCTCTTAGGTACTTTCAGTTTGGTCGGCCAAAATACAGTTGCCCATGAAGCAACTTCGGGAAGCGCAACAGCCAGTCCACAATTTGCTCGATCGGGCGGGTATAAAGCGCCGCCGAACAAACTGGCTGTCGAGACTGAGTCTGCAAAAGAAAAGTCCGATGTTGGTGCTGTCATCCCTGAAGGCAGACCCAGAGAGATTATTGCCAGATATGCCGACAAATATGCCACAAAATCCGGACCGCCATTTCTTCAGTCCGGACAATTGCAATATATCCACTCAGAAGCTCTCAAACAAATGTTTCCCAATGAACTTTTTTATGTTCTGAGATTTCGAATATGGCCCATACCTTTCGAGATACCTGCACCATTGAAATACAATAATATTTTTGTGGTTGATTCAAAGGGGCAATTGAAGTTAATAACTGATGCTGCCCAGCTTGAAACCTTTTACCGGATAGTTGCAAGTTCGGTCGGAAATGAAAAGTCGGCAAAAGAGGCAGTAAAATCCTGGCTCGATTTATCTTGTGAATTAAATCAAGACGGTTTTTTCAAATTTTCTTTCTCTGAAAATATCAATGTGAAAAGCCAGGACAAAACTCTCATTGCAGAAGGCAAGGCAAATATTGAACCGAGATCCGGTGATGAAGGCTTTCTTTCTGTTTGTCTTACTTTTGATGATCAAGGTCGGCTCAAATCAGCCAGAGAGTCGCGCGATATTAAGGAAGGCATGCGACCCATCTGTCAGTCCAGCAAATTGCTTGACCCGGATCCGATTGTAAGACAAATGGCGCGTAAAGACCTTTTGTTGCTCGGTAGACGAGCGAAGGACTACCTTGACGAGAAGCGAAAGGAAGCGTCACCTGAATTGCAGAAAGAAATAGATCGTATCTGGCTCGATATAGTGCGAGAAAATAGAAATTGATTGATTTAGACTAAAGTTTCAAGCCACGTTAGTGCTCATTTTTTCTTGAGCAATTCGAACAATCAATACCGGTCTGTCTGAATGATTTGTGACTGTTTGAGACACACTGCCCAGGAAGAATTTGTTGAAACCTTTTCGTCCGTGCGATCCCATAACGATAAGATCGGCATTCCAATTTTTAGCTTCGTCAATAATTGCACTCTTAGGAAACTCCTCGTAAACTGATTTTTCGATGGAGCCTCCATCCAGATCCGGCTTTAATCTGGCTTCAAGCTTGTCGAGCAGCTTTTTTGCACTTTGCGTGTTTTCTTTTACCACATCCGTGAGAATGGGAGAAGGCACCATACTCATATAACTGTCTACCAGAAGCGGCTCAACAATATGCAAGAGTTTGAAATCGACATTTTTTACCCATCCGGAACGGCGTATGAAGTCAATGACGGCATTTCCGTAAACTTCGTCCTCTACAGCAATAAGTATTTTCATCGTTTGATTCTCGTTTTTTCCGCTACAAAACCAGTGTAGATAATTTCGCTCTGGTTTTACTCGTCCAGGAGGATGAATATCATTCATCCTGAATGCCGATGATTTATAAACATTCTTAATTCAGAATTAAAACAGATAGGAAAAGCCAGTGAGGTTAAACGGCATGTCTAGAATTCTTATTGCTCTAAAAAATAGAAAGTGCCAAAAGAATATTAATCAGTTTCTAGATCATTATAAACTGACTAAAAACTCGCAAATCAAACTTTTGCACATAATTGAAAATGTGGAGGCGGCTGCCAATTGGCCAAGTGAAATTTATAAGCAAGACGTGGATGTGATGCTCAATGAATATTCAAATGAGTTGAGCGAACGTTTCGCAAATATTGATGTTAAAACAGCTGTGCTTGAAGGTTCTCCAAAAGATGAAATTTTAAAAGCCGCCTACGATTGGCAGCCTGAAATGATTTTGCTGGGTACACATGACAAAAGCGGTGTAGGAACACTCCTTCCGGACAGCGTTTCTACTTTTGTTCCTTCTCATGCTCCCTGTACCACTGTTGTTGTGCGCAAAGTTTTGAAAGGATTCAGATAATGAAATTAATAGAAAGATTCATCCGTATCGAAGAAACGATTTTTACTCTTGATAAAGCCAAATTAGTTTTTAG
>CAZEQP010000531.1:0-3323 GCA_964514345.1 uncultured Candidatus Obscuribacterales bacterium | reverse complement strand
TCGCCGTCAAGATCAAGTTTAATCATGCCGAAATGAACCGGCAATTTCACGTTTTCATCTGTTATTGGTGCCAGCGTTGCTTCTGCTTTTGCCAGTCCGTCATAAAAAGTCTGGACTATTTGACGAGCCGATTCATAAGTCAGCAATTCAGGTTTAGGATTTTCTTTTATGGGCAAATCTCTCACGATTGGCGCAAAGAAAAATGTTTCTCTGTGAAAACCGTATTTGTATAAATCTTGCGAAAGTCTTTGAATCGAAGCAAGAAACTGGAGCATGCCCAGACCAAGTCTTGCGTTGTCATTTTTGGCACCACTATTGAAATAGGCAATTAATTCTTTTTCGCCCTCTGCCAGTTTGCCTGAGATCAAAAAACTTTCAGCACCGGGAACAGATACTGAGTTAGAAGCGTTTGAAATTGAACTTGCCATTTGAGCACCTACAAGTGTGAAAATTAATGCTAAAAATATTGCTGCCGATTTTGAGCCCATCAGGCCTCCCCAAAACTACTTTTGCAAGGTCGGTTCGTCACAATTCGATAGTACGAAAATCTCTCGTTCCGCTTGAATCCAATTCAACACTTTCAAAACTGTTTTTGTGCTGGAGCCCCACTGGCGCCCAAAATCCTCCCCTTCTCCAGCCCCCAGCAAAACATATCCGTTATCGGTTATGTTTTTAGAATGAGACTGATGGGGCGGTCGAAGGCAGGCGATTTTAATGATTAATCGGCATTTGCGGATTCATTTGCTAACATAAAGAGCATGCTTATTATTAATCATAAAATTCAAATTCCACTTACTGAACTGTCCTTCTCATTTGCAAGAAGCGGCGGTCCCGGCGGTCAGAACGTGAATAAAGTGAACAGCAAAGCAATCTTGCGCTGGGCCGTAGTAATGACAAATAGTCTGCCCTATGACGTAAAAGCGAGATTCTTACAAAAATTCGCCAATCGTCTTACTGCAGAAAACGAAATAATCATCACCAGTCAAAAGTATCGTGACCAGAACAGAAACGTTGATGATTGTCTGGAAAAATTGCGCGAAATGATCCAGAGCGTGGCAATAAGACCGATAGTACGCCGCGCCACCAAACCAACAGCCAGCTCAGTCAAGAAGCGCGTACAAACAAAAAAAGAAGTGTCCCAAAAGAAGCAATCACGCAGAAGTCCCAGCCTGGAAGACTGATCTATTTAATTTCTTTCAAACATTCATCACGAGCACTCTTCGCATCGGCGTTTTCAGGATTGATTTGAAGCGCTTTTTCCATATCCGTCAGCGCATTCTTATAGTCTTTCAGATCCATATAAGCAAGTCCACGCGCGTGGAAATAGTCGCTACTCTCTTTACTCACATTTCCAATTGCTTTGTTCAAATCTTCTAGAGCTTTTGCCGGCTCCTTTTTTTCCAGGTACATCGAACCCCTGCCATAGTAAGCCCCAGGACAAATATCAGAAGAACATTCAATGGCGGCGTCATATTCTTTGAATGCATCATCAGCTCTGTTTTGTCGCCAGTAAAAATCGGCTCTCAGATGACGGGCAACTTCCTCCGGATCAGGGTCATATTTGCAAGATCTGTATTCAGGAATTGAATCTTTTACTGCAATATCGTGCTCGGCTTCTGCTTTTTGAGTTTGCTTCATTTCTTCATACACCCAGGCAGTCAGCGAATGGATATCCGAAGTATTGGATGAATTCATATCTTTTTTCAAGACTTCAAGCGCTTTGTCGTAATTGCCTTGTGCTGCGTATATCCTGGCCATCTCAAAATAAATCTTCTTGTAAGAAATAAAAGACGGATAAATGGTGGTCCATTCACCTTGATGATCTGTGTACATTTTGAGGGCGGAATTAATATCTTCTTGCGCCCCGGCTAAGTCTTTCAAAAATCGTTTATTGCGCGCTCGTGCCACCCATAAGTCAGCATTATGCTTATGCAAAGGGTTTTGCATCGATTTGCTTATGACTGACACGGCTTCTTTATATTGTCCGTTATCTTCAAATTTTTCTCCAAGATCAGCCGTAAACAGTCCGACTACAGAAAAGAAGATAACTATTATTACAATGAAAGCACATAATTTCTGAGTGTCGCTTCTGGTCCACATCAAAAGCTCCCTGTAGGCGGCACATGCACATCACTAATGGTGCGAGCCTTATCGGTTTCGTATGCGGGGACCTCTTCAACGCCGTCTTCAAGCTTTTCTGTGTCTTCACAAGTTTTGATGATTTCCACCGCGCAGTGCGCGTGTGTCACCACCGCCTGCGCCACACTTCCTAAAAAGAGCATGGACAGCCGCGTGTGTCCGTGCGAGCCAATTACAATCAAATCAGATTTCCATTCGTTTGCTTCGTGCACAATTGCCTGACGTGGATCGCCTGAAATAACTTTGACATGAATATGTTTAAGCTCGCTTATCTTCTCCAAATGATTTGCCAGATCGGTCAAACTTTTCTGCAAATGCTGGCGGCGTTCCTGCCACTGCGCCATTATATCTGTGGCTTTTTGCGGATCTTCTTCTTTGGAGTATTTTTCTTTCATTGATTCGATGACTGCAAGCAAAACCACTTGAGTTTCCTCATGCCAGTGCAAAGAAGCGATCCATTTTAATGCGACTACTGAGCTGTGCGATCCGTCGCAGGGAACAAGCACGCGAGTCATGCGAGGAGAGATTTCATGCGGCTCATCATGCAAAGGATGCTTGGCGATCATGACAGGACAAGCGGCATGAGACGATACCGCATGTGATACCCCGCCCAGAAGACGACGCTTCAGACCTTTTTTGTCGTGCGAACCTAAAATAATCAAATCACATTTCCAGTTTTCCGCTTCCTGCAAAATCATTTCAGCCGGATCGCCTTCCAATAATGAAAAATCCACTTCACAATGCGGCAGCTGTTTCTGCAACTCTTGAGCGTACTGGCTGCAAGATAAATCGAATTGATAAATGAATTGTTCACGCTGCGCACTTTGACTGTGACTGAACATAGCGAAGAGCGAGTCATTTGCCTTAACCACGGCAATGACTTTGATTTTGGTGCCCTCTTCCCATTTGCGTGAGACTAAATAAGACGAGGCAGCTGTAGAAGTTGCCGTGTGTAGTCCATCTATGGGGAAAAGAATTTTCATGATCGAAGTCCGTTAAATTATAAACTCTTGCAGATTTGTTGACATTTTCACGTTAAATTCAATAGACTGTAATTGGAGAATATCCTTACATTGGGGTGTCGACAAGCGGTAAGGCATCTGGTTCTGGTCCAGACATTCTGAGGTTCGAATCCTTGAACTCCAGTATATCTAGATTAAGCCCCCAAAATGAATCGGCGTCGC
>CAZEQP010000530.1:0-3327 GCA_964514345.1 uncultured Candidatus Obscuribacterales bacterium | reverse complement strand
CTTTCAGTTTTTCAATAAGCTCAAGAGGGTTGAAACGGCTGAGAGCTAAAGCCACCAAACAAATCAATGCTCCGGTCAAATTGCTTGAAGACATTGAATACGACTCACACGGACTGTTTCATCGTCTGCGCAATGAATATGCTTTCAACCGCAAACGGGTCAAACAATCAATTGCCGAAGCCGAGCCTTTGCTTTTGTCTTTGCATGCGCTCAGATCCTGGGTGGACGAGCAGCAGTTTGAAAATATTATGGATGTGGATCTGGCCAGAGAAAAGATGAAACTCAAGGCTAAAGCCATAACAGCCACGCTTGATCGTTATATCAAATGTCTTGATTTACTCAAAGAGCCGGATCATGACTGGGTTATATATGTAGAACAGAATCTCAATCCTGTGAATGAAAACTTTTCTGTCACAGCTTCACCGCTTGATGTATCCGGTTTCATCGCCGACAATCTGTTCGCCAAATCCGGCTTACACTCTACTGTCTGCATGTCGGCAACACTGGCCACATCAGGTGAGGATCCTTTTCAATATTTCAAGTCTGCTGTGGGAGTTCAGGGACCTGTTGTGCAGGACAAATTTCTTTCTCCATTTGATTATGAACACCAGTCGATTTTGTTTTTGCCTGGAAGCAAGGCGTATAACTTGCCCAATCCCAATGATATAACTTATGTTGCTGAATCCTGCCGGGTTGTGGAACAGTTGATTCAAATCAGCGAAGGGCGTGCTTTTGTTCTATTCACCAGCCGCAGTGCTTTGAACAAAGCTTTTGAAATGATAGGCGAAAAGCTGCCCTATCAGGCGAAGCGTCAGGGGGAAATGCCCCGGGCCAAACTGCTCGAATGGTTCAAGACTACACCAAATGCGATACTATTCGGCACGTCAAGCTTCTGGGAAGGAGTGTCGGTGGATGGGGATCAGCTCAGTCTTGTGATAATCGACAGAATTCCTTTTCAGGCTCCCGACGATCCTATTTACGAAGCGCGATGTGAAAGACTGAAAGAAGACGGTGAAAAAAACTGGTTCGGAGATCTTGCACTGCCGTATGCCATAACCCGTTTGAAACAAGGAGTGGGAAGGCTCATTCGCACTCAGTCTGATAGAGGAGTGGTGGCAATACTCGATCCGCGACTTATCCAAAAATCATACGGTCAAAAAATAATTGAATGTCTGCCACCCATGCGGGTGACGCACAACTTAAATGACCTGTCCGGATTTTTTGCCGTCAGCACGTTGTCTTAACTTTCAAGAGTGTCCGACTTAACGTCATTGACATAATAAGTTCCGGTTTCACTGATCGATTCATCTGATAAGTCTAAATCTGTGTCGGAAGGATCATCTTCTTCACCAGGAACTATGCAAAGCGGAATCTCGCTGGTGTTAATCAGATAGCTCACAATCGGGTTCAAATTCTGAAACAGTTTTCTTTTCTTGGGATCTATAGTGCCCAGGAAAATCAGATCCGCTTTAAGTTCTCTTGATACATTCAAAAGATCTTTGGCTACTTCGCCTGTGCGCACCTCACCTGTGGCGTTCACGCCTTTGCTTCTCAAATCGGCAATGACTCGGTCTACCAGTTTGTTTGCTTTAGTGTTGGGTCTGTCTGATGCAAGCAGTTGGGCTACCACTCCCACTTTCTCAGGGTCAGGCATAATACGCAATAAAACCAGCTCGGCGTTCAACGCCAGTGCTTGTTTTGACGCCATAGCCAGAACTTTTGCACTGCGTTTGGGACTTGTAAATGCTACAACCAGTTTCACGATATGCCTCTTGTGTGATTAGTATATTTAACCATGCCAGACCAGTTTCAATAATAAATAGCATCCAGCCGCCAGCGCGAATGCAATTGGAAATGTAAGCACCCAGGCAAGAACTATAAGTTTCAAAGTTTTGGGATTCAACTTTTCTTTTCCGTGCGAAGGAATTGTGCCTCCGGCCACTGCCGAGCTCAGTGTGTGAGTTGTGCTTATCGGCGCTCCCATATGAGATGCGGCCATGATTATCAGTGCCGTGGCCATAGAGGCACCGAATCCTTGAGAGTGGGTGAGTTTTTCTTTGCTTATCTTTGTGCCTACAGTTCTTATGACTTTCCAACCACCTATGACTGTCCCCAGCCCTATCGCTGTGGCGGCAGAAAGCATGACCCAGAGCGGAATCTGGCTTGTAGTGTAACCGTAGCTGGCAAAATGAGTGCCAAGGATCAAAGCGATAATGCCCATTGTTTTTTGACCATCGTTGCCACCATGGCTGAAACTGACTGAGGCGCTTGAAAAAATGTGGGCCCAGCGCATGATGTTACGCTTTTGTTTGAGCTTGGCCGGATCAACTTCTTTGTCATTTTCTTTGGAAAGAACCAGAGCAAGCCAGGTCACAAGGGCGCCGGCGCCGAATCCAACAAGTGGTGAAATCAAAAGGGCGAGAAAAACCTTGTTCAATTCATGCCATTCAACACCGTTTGCTCCACCTGCCATAACACCGGCACCAAAGAGGCTGCCGATGAGACAGTGAGATGAACTGACAGGAATGCCGTGCCACCACGTGAACAAATTCCAGATAAGGGCCGCCACCAGTACCGCCACCACGATAGGCAGGGTGACATGATCGGCGGGGATAATTTTTGTGATTACTTGAGCTACCGCGGTTCCTACAAGAAGCGCTCCCAGAAAGTTCAGGATACCGCTCATAAAAATGGCGATACCGGGTCTTAATGCCTTGGTATAAATGATGGTGGCGACGGCGTTTGCCGTGTCGTGAAAACCGTTGACGAAATCGAAACCCAGGGCCAGAATTATGGCTATAACTGCAACTGCGGTATCCACTGACATTATAAATTCTTAAGCGGTGGGAAGCCGGCTCAAGCTCCTTTTTGCGGTAATTGCACTCTCTGTTTGAATATCAGTTCTTTGGTAAAGTAGAAGTTAAGAATAGCCGATTCGGATAGAAACTTTTGCAAAGGAAAACAAATTATTTCTTCGGGTCAACTAGATGGCGAAAACAATGATAATGAGGACGACGAAGACGTTCTTGTTTCCAACAGAGTGCACTCGCGCCATCAGGCAAACAAGCTGAAAGCGGCTGTGGCCAGCAATCCCGATACATTCGTTTCTTTCTCGGAAGGAATGGCTACAGTGGATAAATTCGAACTAATATACGATTCGATGCCATCTCTTCAAGCCTTGCCGGCCCAATCTCAATCTTTTCAGTCTTTCTCGCATGGACTGGCAACTGTGGACAAATTCGAGCTGATCAATTCATTGGGAGCTGGATTCGTAAAAAAAATCGGCAGCATCTCCTCTTTTGCTCAAGCGGCAGAACTTCTGGCTCA
>CAZEQP010000529.1:0-3328 GCA_964514345.1 uncultured Candidatus Obscuribacterales bacterium | reverse complement strand
ATTAAACGGGTTAATGAAAGAGATTCATCTACAAGGAATCGATATTCGGTCGATAGATGCAGTTTTATCTCCAGCACATCAAGAAACAGTTATTCAAGCACTAAAACTGAGCAATCATTTCGATTTGATCGACAGAAATCTGTGGATTTTTGCTCAAGCATTGCACGGTCTGTCGCCTCAAAAAGCAGCTGGTTTACTGTCCGGTCTGCCGCCGCAGACGGCCAGAAGATTTGGTCAATGGCTGAACGCCAATTTACATATGTCTGCCGAACAGATGCAGCAATTGGCACCGTTCTGGTCACATTTTGAAAATTTCCAAGTGCCGCCGATTGCAAACTTTGCTGAATTGCTCAATGGTCTTGTCGGCAAATTAATGCGCAATAGCCCTTATGTTCCTGATTTCAGCTCGGGTCAAGTAATGAACTTGCTCAGAGAGTTCAGCGAGCTAAATTTACCGCCTGAATCATTGCAAGTTATAGGTTCGGTTTTGACAAACAATCCTGATTTGTTCTACAGGCTTGCCTCAGGAACAGTACATCCAAAGCAGGTGGTAGAAGCTATAAATGGATTCAGAGTAGATCCTACATTTCCACTCTTTGTAGCTGAACAAGTATCAAAAATAGATCACAGGTTGCACTGGCAACAAATTGCAGCCAGACAACTATGGAGAAAAATGCAGACCGGGGCAAATCCGGATAACAAGCGTTTGCATGCCACTTTTGCCCGTAAGCTTAAAGAGAAATTGGATAAGGGAATTACTGATGTAATCCGGAGCGCAGACAATACGGATGAAGCAGTCAAGGCTGCATTTACATCGCTTGATGAACATTATCAGAGGGCACTGGTTGTTGCTCTGGATGGACAGAAAGATATGTCTCAGGCACTAAGAAATGAAATCATCACTAAATTGGACAAGAGAATTGGTGTTTTTGCCAACGCTCTGGATTATTTGCACGGCACCGAAGGCAGAGAAGATCTGGCATTGAAACTTGCTTTCAATTTCGGCAACGACTACAAGAGTTGGCTGGAATATGCAAAAGACACTCTCAAGATGTCCGCTCGAGACTCAAGTCACTGGTTGCCGATTGAACCTCTGATGAATCGGGATACATATAAAGAATTTTTGTTCCGAAATAGAAATCGATTGAGAGACAAAGATGTGGAAATAGAAGTTTCCGAATCGATTCACAGTCAACACGTTGACTTTCTGGAAAATCAAAGAGCACTTACCCAGCAAGCAGAACAACCGGAAACGGCAAATACCGCCGGTTCAAGAAGAAGACGAGACGAATTAGATGAAGACAATTATGACCAGGATTATGACCATTACGAAGAGCCTCGATTTTATGACTCTGTAGCCGATATTCCCGGATTCAATGTCCGTGCCGTCGACAGAGAAGAAGGTTATGCCCTTGGTATGTCTGCGCCGGCTGCGTTTGCCTTAATCGGCAAGCACTGGAAATCAGTGCCTGAAAGTGCGGTTGGACAGGGAACAATTGAAAGCATTGGAAGAATTTCGCTTTCCGGTCGGGATATGGTCCTAGATGCCAATCTGCATCGGTTGATGAATGGTGCAGTATCAGAAAGTGAAAGCGGCTATGGATTAATGGAAGCGCAGGTTTCGCGCGTTATTTCAAGGCGCACACCCTCGGTTATTCCCACTCTAAATCCAATTGAATTTAAAGATTACCGGATTGAATTTTTGCGCCGAGATGATCCTGACTTTATGATGGTGGCCCTGGGTTATTATGTGGGCAATTGTATAAAACCAGGTGATGCAGGTAGTCTTGTGGCAAAATTCCTGCAAGAGCATCCTCATGCCGGCGCTATTGTATTCAGGACCAAAGAAGGCAGGATTATTGCCGGTTCGCCTGCTATGGTCGATCATAACAACAATGTATTTTTCGAAGGAATAGACGGGAAAATTCTCGGTGCTACATCCACACTGAAAGATCTGCAAGATTTGAAACGCCACAGAATAGATGTTGTAGAAGCATATGACCGTATGGCCGCTCAATTAGTCGACCATGGTTTCAATAAGGTGGTGGTGCTTAAATTCAGCGGGCATGAATCCACAGGTGGTTTTATGACCCCTAGAGATTGGCCTGAACACTGGCGAACGCTGTCTGCCGCTGAAAGAATTGAAAAGCACCCGGACAATCACGGGTACAACGAGAATACTCCCAGCAGGGAGCAGCTCGTAATAAGTAGAAATGAGAATCCCCGGTTACACAGAAAAGAAGTAAAATACTGGTCCGAAAGATTTGATGCAACTGCTCATGCAGACAGGCAAAATTCTTCCCAGAGTATTCGGGAGTTGCTGTCTAGACGTAGCGGAAATCCACGCCCATATACCTCGGGAGACACTCAATTTGTTATCACCGCAGGTGGTGGTAAAGTCGTCGGTTATGCCGTATTGAACTTAGCCAAACAGGAGATACGCGAGGCCGTTTTGAGCCCCGCTGTTTCACGCTCCATGTCCGCCAGAAAGGCTCTTATTCATTCGCTGGAAGATATTGTAACTGCACGCGGTGGTGAATGGACAATTCGTATCCATCCGGATGACGTAGGAGAGACAAGAAAAACGCTTTCTTATCTGGCCAGGCGAGGAAAAGTAGATCTTGTTTCGGAGCGGTCAGTCACCGAAGGCGATATCAGCTATCTGGAAGTGAAATTCAGAAAAGCGGAAGCAAAAGCAGATATGTCCGCAGCGGCTGTCAAGCAAGATATCGGTGCGTTGCACACAGTTAAATTCACGAGCGCCGACGGCAGTGTGGAACGCAGTCTTGATATTCATGTCAAAGATTTTGACCTGGAAAAAGCAGAAGCGATTACAAGAGAACTTTTACGTCCGGAAAATCTTTCCGACCAAGAATATGAATTGATGCTCAAACTGGGAGTGAAATATCAGTTCGCCAGAAATATAGATGCGTACAATCCGGCTATCTCCGGTCTGGAACTGCCTAATGGACGCAAAAATATGACATGGGCCAATGCACGCGCTCTTTTTGATCCCGAAGAAATGAGAGTTGTAGTTTTTGATGAAAGCGCCGATGTTTCCACTAAACTGCCTGTGGTTCACTCACACGAGGAAAATGTAGCCTCTGTCCTGCATGAAACTGGTCACGTTTTGATACGCGCACTGGATGTTCTTTTGGGTGAACAGAAAGGAGGCGGAAGCGTCGGCGGTTTGAGTCGTGAAACAGCAGGAATGCTAATAAAAGCACGTGAACAATTCAACGCAGCCTTCCAGGATTTATGGAATCAATTCAATAACCAAATACGAAATACATCGCGTTTTCAATTTAACTTTCTTTCAGTTAGATAA
>CAZEQP010000528.1:0-3335 GCA_964514345.1 uncultured Candidatus Obscuribacterales bacterium | reverse complement strand
TCATCGGGCATTCAAATGCCACAAAAGTGTCGAATATTTCTTTGTCATACTGGGCTATCTTGGCTTCCAGTCTTCGCCAATTTGGTGGGCAAGCATGCATAGAACACATCATCGTTATTCCGATGAACCGCTTGATCCGCACGCCGGTTTGCATGGCTGGAAAAGAAGTGTTTATGGCTGGATTTTCGACGCTCGTTATCCGGACCATGTGGACAAAAACGCAATTTGTCCGGATCTGGTAAACGATAAATTCTATAAATTTCTTGATTGCAACGGTGATGTACAGAAAGGTCATTTACTTAACGGCTTTTCCAACTTCATGTTCCGTTTCGGTATTCTCTACTTTTTCGGACTGCCTGCTGCTTTAGGTTCTTTATTAGCCGGTCTTCTGATGCAACAAATCACCCTTTGGTTCAACCTGCTGTCGCACATGCCGCAGCTTGGCTATAAAAATTATGATACTACTGATGATAGCGCCAACATTCCCTGGCTCTCTGCACTCACCCTTGGTGAAGGCTTACACAACAATCATCATGCTGTTCCAGGTTCTGCCAATAACCAAATGAAAAAGGGTGAAATTGATGTGGCCTGGCAAGTCATTCGTCTGCTGCAAAAAGTTGGACTGGTGAAATGGGCCAACGATGGTTATGCTCATCGTATGGAAGCAGCATTGCGTCAGGAAGCTGCCACTTCTCGTGCTAAAGTTGTCGTGCAAAATCGCGAACCTGCAAATATCTAACAGCTGCTCGGTGTATCTCGACCAAACAGCCTGGTACGAATGTTAGCGCTTTGAACACATTTCTAACTATATCGTTAGATTGTGTATTCATAGTGCAAACATCCTTGCCGAGCCAAAAAAAGAAGACCCTACTGTTGGAGTGAATTCTGGATTTTCATTCCAGCACGATCTTTGAAAGAGTGACTTTCTTCCTTTTTGAAGCCGGGTAAATCACAACGTAATATGGTTTATCTAGTTTGGAAAGGGCAATTTTAAAATTTTTGTCCGCCGGCTGAGCTCCGGAATAAAATAAACTGTTTCCGCTTTCGTCATAAAGAACCACTGTTACAGTGTTCGAGGAGTTGTCTTCCGATTCCATTTTTCCTGATATTGAATGTTTGTCCTGGTAAGAATCTGAGGAAAGTAAAAATTTTGAAGCGATATCTGTCTGGTCCAGTGTGTAATTCAATTGGTTTTCCTTTCCAGTGGGTTCGTATTGCTCACAGCTGGAGATCCACTCAGGCTGCCCATATATGGGATCCGGTGCAATTGATTTTTTCATTTCGACAAGAGCTTTGACGGCTGACTCGGGAGATGTTTTTTTGATTCTTTTATAAATTGATATTTCAGTTGAGTCGTCCAAAATTGCTTTTGTCGGCTGCAATTCGAAATCTTCACTAATAGGACATTTCTTGTCGAAACAATCGAGCACACAACTCAAAATTGTAGAATGCTCCGGCTTGTACATGGGCTTGAAAGGACGAGCGATTACGACTGAGTTGGCGGTGAGCAAGGCGCCTAGAGGGAGTGCATCGCGGCTGTTTAAAATTGGCGGCTCGATATATTTTAGAGTTTCTTTTTTCTTTTCCATTTCACGCTGACAATTGCGTAATATGTCAGGGCATAAAATGCCGTTGCCTGAAGCAATGAAAATAGGCTCGGCATCAGGTCCGAGCTTTTGCAATTTAGTGACCAGGTCTTCCATATTGGCACGATCGTTTCGAATAATAGGTCCGAAATTGGCGCTGAACATGCGACCAATCATATTGGGTTCATTTAGTGGAACTGTTAGCATGCCGTATCGCGTGAATCCTTCAGGGAGCATTGAGAAGGGCAACATGCCGATGACAAAGTTGCCCAGGCTGAATATGGCTAGAAGTGAAAGAGTAACAAACCGGACAGAAAGCTTGAGCAAAGAGTAAGCCAGAGCGCTAGTACCCAGCACTATAAATGGTGCTGCATACAACAAATAGTGAATAGCCAGATGCTTTCCAAGAAAGATCCAATCGAATACCATGAATGAGGAAAGTATCAATAAATTAGTCAGATGTTTGCGCTCAAAATCTTCATTCTTGAAGGCTAAAGCAATTCCTGCAAAAGCCAGAATCCATGGGATTATGCCGAAACCGGAAATGAAATAGCCGGCCAATTCTAATGGACCGACGCAAGCTGTTTGATAGAGTTTGAGAAAAGGTTCTGAAAAAATACTGAGAACAAAAAGCAGTCCCACTGTAAAGAGAAAAATTAAACTGGTTAAGGCTATGATTGCAAGCGGCTTTATTGGAAACTCTTTTTTCTTAATTGAAGTGCCCAGTACAAAAGGATATGTGCAGGCGGCGGCGATTGCCGCATAAACATAATGCCTTCGAATCAATGGTGCCAGAGCCAGAAAAATACCGGACAAAATCAAATTCTTTTTGCCGGGATTTTCTTGTATTTTCAGGCAGAAATAATACGACAGCAAGATGCAGAATAATGACAGATAATCAGGATACCCGCGCAGGCTGGCTGCCCACAAAGCCGGTTGCAGCAAGAAAATGAAAAGACTGAACCAGAAAATTTTTTTGTTGGGAGTCTTGAGAGTTTTATTTACCAGAATCGAAAGTAAAATTGCCGATGGAACCTGAAAAAGCACTACCTGGCTGAGTATAAAAACCAGTCTGCTTTCTCCGAATAAAAGAGCTGTCGGCAAGAGTGGCAGAGTGAAAATAAAGTTGTAAAGCGCTGTGGTCGAATATCCGATCAGGAGTAATCCGGAAAGCGGATTCTCTAGAAAAGCTTCACGGGCTGTTTTTAAAATGAACTGGTAATAGTTGTAATCGCTCCAGTAGTAGGCATTTTCAAAATTGACAAAGAGAGTGGTGATGAAAAACACTGAAAAAGCAACAATAGTTATGAGTGCGATTCGTATCTTACTTTGCAAGGGCGATGCTCCTTGTTTTGAGCGAAGACAGAATTGCAAGCGTTAAAACTAGGGGAAAGAAAAAGGCTATGGGAGCCAGTTTGTGTCCAAGTAAATAATTTGCCGCCCAAGAAGTGGCTGGAAAAGTCAATAATAAAATGCACCATATGCGATATTGCATCGGCTCACCGGATAATTTGGCAAGAGACAGGTTATTTAATGTCAAAACAGCAGCCATCGAAATCAAAAGGAAATCAAAAACATGACAGTGCGGGCTGAAAAGCACCGCCACACATATTGTTGCTGCCCACAGATAAGGCAAATTCTTTTCGTCTTTCTGCAAATTTCTCCAGATGTAAAACATGGGAACAAGCATGATGAACATCATAGTGAATGTGTTAAACAAAGAAGTATGTATACTCGTGAATTGAGCAA
>CAZEQP010000527.1:0-3335 GCA_964514345.1 uncultured Candidatus Obscuribacterales bacterium | reverse complement strand
AACGTAAGGTTTTCCGCCCGAACTCCTTATCCTTGACGACCCCAGTACCAACGAGGTATACAGATCGCCAGTTAATGTTGGCGAAAGCCGCACAGGTGCCAAAATGACGACTGCAAAAATAAGGAGACAAAAAAGTGGGAACTTTTCCAGGGAAAGTTCATCCTTATTTGCGTAGATCAAAATCGATTTAATATACACGCTTCCAAACCAACAGAAATGTCAGATTTGATAGAGATATCGAAGATGCACGGAGTAATTGAAAGGAAGCACAAAAAAAGAAGAGTAAAATCTACTTTCCCCCATGGAATGTAAAAGTTCCGTGGGGTTTTTCTTTGTGGTGGCGCAATAGAGCGCTGAGTCTTTCGACTTACTATCCGAGCTACACTCGCACTATTTCTGGAGCATTCACCACTGGACCAGAAACGAAACTAGGAAAGGATACTTCCACCCGAGTGCCGCAGCCATTAACGCCGGTGGAAATACAGACAGAAGCACCGTGCTTCAGTGCTATTTCATGCACGATTGAAAGACCTAATCCACTTCCGGCAGCACCGCTACCGAGCACACGATAAAAGCGCTCAAAAACTCTTTCACGTTCTTCCTCAGGAATACCGGGACCATTATCTTCAACAGCAAAGACCAGAGTTGAGGTGGCAACAGTTGTGGCTTTAGATTCTTTCAGACTGACAGTAACTTTTCCGCCTTCAGGTGTATAAATCACAGCATTTTCAATCAGATTAACCATCATTTCGTGCAGATTTTCAGAATCTCCTTCAATAACAGAAGAAGAAAGGGCACATTCAAATCCCAGGTCGATATTTTTGGCCACAGCTTGAGGCACCACTTCACTTGAAGCGTGACGGGCAACTTCTTCCAAACAAATTGGAGCCTGGCGATTATATCGGCTCGGCTCCACACGAGCGAGTGTCAACAATTGATTCACCAGACGATTAGCCCGCTCGGCGCTTGAGCCCATGAGCTTCACAGCATGATGCAATTCAAAGGGATCATTCAAACGAAGCGCCAGTTGACTTTGAGTTTTGAGACCGGCAAGAGGGGTTCGCAATTGATGCGCGGCGTTAGCAATAAATCTTTTCTGGGCTTCACGATCATCACGCAAGCGTTCAAGCAAATGATTTATTGATGCCACAAGTGGGGTCACTTCTTTGGGAGAACCGGCTTCACTGAGAGGTTTCAGGTCTGTCGGGCTGCGGCGTGACACAGAAGATTCAAGAGCACGCAAAGGCATCAGTCCGCGTCTGACACCAAACCAGATGACACTGGCCGTGAAGGCAATAATGGCAAGCTGGGGCAAAAGAATCATCAAGATGATGGTTCGAATCAATTCATTTCGGCTTACAGTTGTTTCAGCCAATTGAACGATATAAAAATTGCTTCCATCCGGAGATTTGGTTATAAGACTGGCAATGCGGACTTTTTGATTTTTAACTTTGCCTGAATGAACATCCGGTTCAGAAGCGCTCAAGGCCGAAGTGGGCGGAGGTATAGTGTTTTCACCGGCTATACATCGTCCGTCAGAATCCAGCACTTGATAATAAATTTTGTTTTTCTGGTTTGACTTTAGAAAAGACAACGCGCTTTTAGATAAATCCAGAACGGGACGGCCGCTTTTGGAATCGAAATTTATTCGACTGGCAACAGCAGAAGCGCTGTCTATAAGCGAATCATCATAAGCGTCATTGGCAAATTCGACCGCCATAATATTGGCCACAAAAGTATCGACAGCAAGAATCACTATGATTGGTATCATCAGCCAACAAAGTAATTGACGGCGGATGGAGAAATTAAAAGCAATCATAGTGTGGATTTGTTCTCCAATTTTTGATCTGCTTTTTGCTCTAATAGATAACCCAGTCCACGCATCGCTTTTATAGTGACACCATGTGGTTCGATCCTTTTACGGGCGCGGTGCACATAAACTTCAATCGCATTTGGTGTCACATCCTTGTCCCATGTGCAAATTTGTTCAAGCATTTGTTCTTTGCTCACAAGTCGACCGGGTCGACTCATGAGACATTCCATAATGGCTAATTCTCGTGACGAAAATTCAAGCGCCTCATCATTGGCACTGATTCTTCGACCCACCACATCAAAACTAAGTGAACCAAATATAATCTCATTATCGGCCGAATATTTGCTGCGTCTAATCAAAGCTTTTACTCGCGCTTCCAGCTCGGGCAGATCAAATGGCTTGGGCATATAGTCGTCGGCGCCCAGATTTAAGCCCTGCACACGGTCGCCCAGACCGGCACGAGCTGTCAAGAGAAGTATCGGCAGCCGGTTGCCCCGGTTGCGGGCATTGCGCAAAACGTCCAGCCCATCTAAATGAGGCAGACCAAGATCCAAAATTGCCAGGTCAAAGTTTTTGTCCTGCAAAGCCAGGTCAGCGTCAGATCCAGATGACACTTTGTCCACCACAAAACCCCATTGGCTCAAGGCTTTTGAGATGCCATCGAGCAAAATTTCGTCGTCTTCAGCTAATAAAACGCGCATATATATTCAACATTCGGCTCATATCGACACGACTAAGTTATCGCGAAAGCGGCGCGGTTAGCAAGTGGAGACATGTAAGCTTGGTGTCAGTTTTGGTCGTTATAGTGGGACCAAAATTAAACGCACGTCATCATTTTTCATTCAACTTATTAGACCGAGGCCCAACAAATTATGTCCGCAAAAGAAGCCGGATCTGTGGCGATGAAATCAGCCAATACAAAAACATCCGAAGAAATCACCAGAGAAGAAGACGCTCTTTTAGAAGTAGAGTCTGAAGTTTGTTCATACGGAGATACTGTTCACTACGCCGAGCGCCCGCAGTTTTTCGATACTTGCGAAGGCAGCTATTTATATGATGGTCACGGCAAGTCATTTTTAGATTTGCAAATGTGGTATTCAGCCGTCAATCTAGGCTATGCCAACAAACGAGTCAATGACGCTCTCAAAAATCAAATAGACAAATTACCCCAGCTTGCCTGCCAGTATTTGCACAAAGAAAAAGTGCAATTGGCAGACAAAATTGTCAAATCAATCAAACGTGGCTTCAAAGGACAAAAGGGTCGGGTCCATTTCAATGTAGGCGGTGCCCAGGCAGTTGAAGACGCACTGAAGCTGGTTCGCAAACACACAGGTAAATCCAGAATGCTGGCTTTTGAAGGCGGTTATCACGGCCGCACTTTAGGCGCTTCTGCCATCACATCCTCTTATAGATACAGAGAAAATTATGGTGAATTCGGCGACAGGGCCGAGTTTGTACCTTTTCCATATTGTTTCCGCTGCCCTTACGGCAAAACAGCAGATTCATGTGAAATGTATTGCAT
>CAZEQP010000526.1:0-3338 GCA_964514345.1 uncultured Candidatus Obscuribacterales bacterium | reverse complement strand
GAGCCGGTTCCAGAATCGAATGATTCAGTCGAACTAAAAAAAGACTGGAAGTTTTATCTGGGCGTCACCTTACTTGCTGTTTCCATCCTGGCGCCTCTACTGGCTCTTGCTGTTCCATTTGTGGGACTACCGGCAGGACTGGCCGCCCTGATTGCAGGTGCTTGCCTGGTCGGCATCCCTGAGATTTGCGCAGTAATTGCAATTGCTCTCCTGGGAAAAGAGACTTGGAACTATCTGGTTTCAAAACTGAAAGAGAAACTCCCTGCCCTTCCCACGCGTGTATCTAAATCTCGATACTATCTGGGACTGACACTCAATATCGGAAGTCTCATACCGCTTTATATTGCCGGCTATTTCCCTGATATTTTGCCGCCTCAACCCGGTCGCCTTTATGTAATGATTGCAGGAGATTTAGTCTTCGTCGCCAGCTTTTTCGTTCTGGGCGGACAGTTCTGGGAAAAATTCAAAAGTCTTTTCGTTTACGAATAATTAGTGAACGTTGTAGTCCAGCGTGAACTCGATATCCACGTCATGCGGTGCATATTTGGGAAGGGGTGAAAAGGGTTTTGCTTTTTCCACCGCCGCCAGAGCGGCTTTGTCACATTCATTTTCTCCGGCACTCTGCACCACTTTCAATCGACTGACCTGCCCATTGGATAGAACTTTGAATCGCAGAGTCACATGTGTGCTTTGTTCACTCTTGGGCGGAAACCAGTTTTGTCTGATTGATTTTTGCACACCGGTCATATAGGGCTTGTAATTGATGCCCTCATGTTTTTTCAAAATATTTTCAGTAACTTTGAGTGTTTCTTCAAGCGCTTCTTTTTTCTGCCCCGCCTTCCAGAGCTCATCGCTTTTATTTTTGCCTTCTCTGGCAGTTTTGACATTGTCCGGGCCGCACTGCTTTATCGATATATCAAGCGCTTCTTTATTGTATTTTTCCGCTTCCGCTTCTTTTCCGGCTTGCAAATTAATAAGAGCGATATTAGCCATGAATCGGCAATCGTCACTGCCATAGTCTTCCTTCTTTGGTTCCAGTCGGCTCAAATAAAGACTTTCGGCTTCAGCATACAAATTCTTTTTGAGAAACAACGAGGCAAGCTCATCCAGTTTTTCTCTGAATTTCTGCTTGTACTCAATAGCGAGGTCATCGGCACGCTGCTGAGAAATGGATTTAAAAGTTTCTTCGGCTCCCTGGAAATTCTCCTCATTAGCCATATCTTTGGCTTTGGAAACAATGGAAAAAATGGCGCTGCTCTCCTCGTCCGCCAGAGCCGGAAGGTCATGGATAAACACTGAACCGGACAAAGCCAGTCCCAGCAATAGCGCAAAACCAAGTTTTTGTTTCACCATATTCAGTACCATTCTCCGGCGTTGGTGGAAAATAACGGGAAATACATTTAAAACTTCTTGGTAAAAATAGTGCAAGAGGGTCTGGTTAAACTTTCCCGTTTATGGAATTATTGACTTAAATATGAAAGTCAAGCGCCCGACACCTCTACTTACAGTAGCCTTCCTGGCTTTGTTTTCGCTCGTTTATACAAACCTGGCAAACAAAGGTAATTCGGCACAAGCTGCCGCCTCTTCCGGAAAAAAACAAAAGCGCAAGCATAAATCTTCTTATACCAACATGAGCCTGGTTCCGCCGCCTCCACCCAGTGTCGCCATTCCGGCAGGCATGCTGCTTTCTGTTCCTCCGCCGCCTGCAATGTCACTTTTACCTGTGCAATTTAATCCCTGTTCATATCAGGCTCAGGCTTCCACCCCACACCGGTGCGCACACTGCGGATTCAGCGATTCCACTTATCTTGCTCCCACCCAAAGTTCACCAGCATCTTATTTCAAACCATTTCCAAAACGCACCTTTTACAATAGTGACACTTACACAAGTATCCGCCGCAACCGCAGCCGCAAAACCCAATCAGAAAAACAAACCCGCAAGTTCAAACGGCGCAAATGCATTTTCGCCGCTCAATAGTTAGTCTGAACCGGGTTCAGAATCGGTAAACTCCTCTACCAATATTAGTTTGTCACCCTTTACGACCACACCCACCCCGACACAACAATGGTCGGGGTGCAAAATGTTGTATCTATGGTTTTTCTCTCCCTCAGGCTCAGACATGAAGTCGTTTTGCAAGTTAATGACCATTTGCGGTTTCTCGACATCACCGTATTGATACGCGATATTTTCATATACTCCACGCCCGATGCCCATTTTCTGCGCTCTCTCCTGGGCACCAAGACCATCTTTGTTGGTGTGTGAAAAATATTTCCTATCCATCATGTCTTGCGCATGAGCTTTAGCCATCTTGCACAGAAGCGGATTGAGCTTGAGCGGACCCTGACCCATTTTTGCTCTATCTTTATTCACCAGCTCGTAAAGCTGCTGTTCAAGCGCCTTTATGTCTGAATCACTAGCCCCGGAAGCTTCATCTTTCTGCTTTTTGACTTTGTTCTTTTCAATCTTGAGTGCCGGCGTATCATCTTTGCGTTTTATTTGCGGCGCAAACGGCGGCTCCGACTCGTCGAATGGTCCTTCATCCTGAGACAAGACAACCGGCGAACATACAGTGAGCGCAAGAATTAAAGTCAGAATTCGATATTGAGATTTATTCATTTCAGATTCCATACCAAGAAATGGAGGGACTAAATCTCTAGTACGACTTTATTGATTTCCTGGGTGTCAGAAAGGAGCAGACAAACAGGATGAATTGGAATTGCGAAGCTTTGCCACACCGATTTCTCTGTCTGCAAGTTGAAAAAATTATTTGGTCGAATGACTCAGCAAAAGCAAATATGGGGTTTCACCCATAAAAAGGGGGGTGAAAATATGGGTGAGAACCCATATTCGGCGTTTTTACGTGTCCAAATATGGGTTTAGACCCATATTTGGGACTCTCAGTCAGTTTTTGCGGCTATGAAAAAGTATCCAGCTGCTGCAACATGAAACCCAGGATTGATTTATGTTCCCGAACTGGAGTCATGAAGATTGAATCACTAACCAGCAATTTTTCGGGTCCTTTTCTTTGAGACTCTTGCTGTCGTTAAGAACATAGACATATGTAGAGTCATAAATATTGTAATCGGCTTCACTATCATCAGTGATTTGCAAGAAAAGCTCCACATCATTCAATCGGGACTCTGGAATATTTTCAACAGACCCGTCATCTTTTTTATACCAGTAATCGTATCTGATGTCTGATTGTCGGACCTGTGGGAAGCCCAAAAGCCTGTGTATTGGTTCGTTATAGAGTTCTGTGAGGAAATCATAATACCTATCGGAAAGTTCGAAAGGGTAACTCTCCTGATCTAAAGCTTGGTCAAATGCGGGAAAAATT
>CAZEQP010000525.1:0-3352 GCA_964514345.1 uncultured Candidatus Obscuribacterales bacterium | reverse complement strand
AAGCCGTAAAGACGAGGCTCTGATGCCCTGCGGAAATGAGTTCCTGAGCGATTTTTAGAGTCAGTATTTCTGTTCCCGCTTTGTGTTCGGGAAAAAATTTGTGAACAGTTATCAGGATGCGCGCCACTGCAATAGTTTAGCACTGTTTAGAGACTATTCTCTATTTTGAACTACCATTCACTTCCGAATGTGGAGCCTGGATCGAAAACCTTAATTCCGGCTGATGTGCAGCGCTGGCAGCCGACACCTTCATATTCTTGTTTGCAAACCTCGCAAATATTTTTAGCGAATTTAGCGTAGTCTTTTCGTCTGGCAGCCGCAGCTTTAGCTGCCGAATCACTTGCCGGCTCTGCCGGAGCGGCTCCTTGAACGGGTGCCTGCGAGGCACTTAAGGGTGCTTGAGTTTGAGGTGCCGGTGCCGGAGCGGGAACTGAAATCTGGCGAAAATGACCCTGACTGGCGGCTGGAGCTGGTTGTTGTGGTTGTTGCTGTTGCTGAGGCTGAGCTTGTGTCTGTCCCGAAAATCCTTGTTGAGACCATTGACCGCTAGCGGTTGAACTCTGTGCTTGAGTCTGAGGCTGAGCTTGTTGCGGTACTTGATAGGCTCCTGATTGAGATTGAGCATATTGCTGGGGCTGAGCTTGTTGCGGTGCTTGATAGGCTCCTGATTGAGATTGAGCATATTGCTGGGGCTGAGCCTGAACTTCTTGTTGCGGCTGGACTTGCGGTTGCGGCTGCGGCTGAACCTGTTGCTGGGGTTGAGACTGTTGAGGAGCTTGATACACGCCGGATTGAGTTTGTGCTTGAGGCTGTCCGGGCGGCTCCAGATAAAGCTGTCTGACCTGTTCGGCTTCAGGCATTCTGTTCATCCATTTGAGCAGCTCATACAGGTTCTTTGCCAGAGTGGAAATTTCGGGATGTTCTCGGGGCAGATGCAAAGCGTAGATTCTGAGGCACTCGCGAGCCATGTCGACTACTTTGTCATACTGTTTGACTTGATAAGTGGAAGCGATAATGTTTTTAATAGTCTTGGCTACTTCGATGTTGTCTTTGCCAAGAAGCTGTACTTTCGCCTGGGCGCAGTAATAGTAAATTTCGCTTGATTGCTGGTATTTAGCCTGCATAAAGCTCAGCCATCCAAGCAAATCGAGAGATGTGCAAATCTTTTCTAGGTTGTTTGTAGCTTTTACCTGGTTATAGGCGCCGTGTATCACCTGTTCGGCTTCTGCGTAGTTTCTGGAGGCAACCAGACCCGACGCCTGACGGCAAGCTTCATCCCAATCCATACCCGCTTCCGGTTTTCTCCCCTTCCATCCCCAATCGACAGAATCTGCTATCTAAAATTAATAGTTCTCTTCTATCAAATATCTACCATCATTATTTGCATTTCAAGCAAGTGAGAAATTATCGACTCTTACTAACTGGTTGACGGTTTTCAAGCACTTGTTGGGGTTGCGGGGCTTATTTAATTCCTTAAGGATACTCAAGGTCGCCCGGACTCAGTTTGATAAATACTTTGATGTGCCGCCAAAATCGAAATTTCACTGGTTTTTAATTTCAGGACTTATTGCTTTAGTAATAAGGCTTTGGTTTTGTTATGCCGACGGACACCAACCAATGGTTTACTCCTGTGATGCTTCGGAGTATTTACGTGACGCGCAATATTTGGAAAAGGTCAGCCATTACTCGTTTGACTTCTGGCTCGATGCGCTGAAAGTGCTTTTGGGGGGGGCATCGCCTGAAGTCGTTGCAAAAACACAAGAAAAGATGGCGATTTTGATGCCGCTGGTAAAACAGTCGGGATTCATCTTTCCTTTTTTCATTTTTCTTTCTCACGTCGTTTTTGGTACTTCTATAGATTATGCAAGCTGGTGGGCACCTGTTTTCTTTCAATGTCTGTACAGCGCTGCAACCTGTGTGTTGATAGGACTGTGTGCCTCCCATGCTTTCAACTGGAGAGCGGGTCTATGGGCGGCGTCTCTTGCTGCAATATATCCGGGATTTATCATAAACACAGGCAGGCTTTACTCCGAAGTCTTTGCCTGCTTTTTCTTGTGTGCGGGTTTATATCATTTAGCCCGTATTAGTCGGGGCGGGGGATGGCTGGCATTTGGACTTCTGGGATTCAGTCTTGCAGTCATGCAAACGGCACGCTCGCCCCTTGTAATGCTTTCTATACTGAGTCTGGCTCTGGTTCTTTATCTTAAGCGCTCGAAATTGAAAACACCGCGCGTTTGGGTTGGACTGTCCGTGTTTGTGCTTGGGGCTTTTCTGGTTTTATCTGTTTCACTTTCAGTGCAGAAACTGACTACGGGCAAAGCTTCGCTTGTTACAGATCGCGTGGGTAGTTACAACCTTTTCACCGGTTTGAATTTGAACGATAAAGGTTGGCTTGCCTACCCCTATCCGGACTTAACCGGTGTGGAGAAGATGAAGTTTAAAGATATCATTCTTGACCGAATGAAGCAGCCCAAACAATTCTTTCAATTGATGATGGATAAACCGCCGCGTTTGTTGAAATTTCACTGGAACGATTTTCGCACCAATATTGGTTTCCTCGGTCAGCACGCACAAGTAATTGTCCACCAGGCAATGATGCTTCTGGCTCTATTGGGAATTTGTCTTGGTCTTTTCAATAAACAAGCCAGCACGAAAGAGAATGCGCAAGCGTTCAAAGTATTTTTGGTGATTTGTATTTTGTCGCATCTCATTTTTGCTTTGTTTATCACGGTGCCGCGCTATGCACTATCGGCGATACCGGAGTTGCTTGTGTTCGCCGGGTTTGCCTGTCAATTTTTGTGGCAGAATTTGCAAGAAACCGTGTCGCGGAAAAGCGCTCTTCTGCTGCTCTTCATGCTCCTTTTAATGCTTGGGGTGAGTCAGTACTGGTTGGGTGCCGGCTTAATGACGGTGCTTTCGTTGACTTTCTTTTCCATCCTTGGACTTTTGCAGAAGAAGCAAACAAGTTTCAATATGGCTGCCGGGGTTTTTACTGTTCTTTCTGGAATCGTTTTTACCTTTTGTTGGGCATGGCCAAGTTATGCCCATGGCAGGACTTCTGAGTATGCCGGCAATGACACATTGCCAATATCCTGGTCGGTAAAAATGGATGAAAGATTCTCAGAAAATAACAGATATTACATTTTGCTCGATTGTGCCAAATGGAGTGAAATCGCTCGGGTAGCAAAAATAAAGATTGGCGATGATGAAATAAAGGGAGACCTCATCCCGCTTATGCCTTTTTTGCAGGACTTCAATGATTACAAAAAAAATGCGGATAATTCGGTGTATCTTGAATTCGAATATATTTTCACTGCTTTATGTCGAGCCAGCAATATATCGCTACTTGATT
>CAZEQP010000524.1:0-3354 GCA_964514345.1 uncultured Candidatus Obscuribacterales bacterium | reverse complement strand
ATAGGTAATGATGCTCCTCTGTTTGGAACTGTGCTGACCGCGATGGTCACTCCTTTTGATGAGGATAAAATTGACTATAAGTCAACTGAAAAACTTATCGAACACTTGATCCAAACAGAAACTAATACCATTGTGGTATCAGGCACCACCGGTGAAAGTCCTACACTTTCCACCGATGAAAAGCTGGATATTTTGAAATTCACCAAAGACAAAGCAGGTAAAAGAGCAAGAGTCATTTTCGGTGCAGGTTCCAACGACACTGAAAAGTCGGTAAAACTGGCTAAGAAAGCCGAGAAAGCCGGCGCCGACGGGTTGCTTATCGTGGCTCCTTATTACAATAAACCGAGTCAGGAAGGTATTGCCGCTCATATAAAAGCAATAAACGATAAAACCGATTTGCCCATCATTGTGTATAACATACCGGGACGCACCGGTGTGAACATACAACCCAAAACGATGTTGAAAATAATCGAGTCTTGCAAAAATGTGCATGCCATCAAAGACTCCACAGGCGACGTGGATCAAATGGCATCGCTTGCTCGTCAATGCGCCGACCCGTTTCGTCTTTATTCGGGAGACGACAATTTGACATTGCCTTTTATGAGTGTGGGCGCTTGCGGAGTGGTGAGCGTGGCAAGTCATATCATAGGCAAAGAAATTGCCGCCATGATAAGACTCTATAATCAAGGCGAAGTGCGCGAAGCACGCGCTTTGCACTACAAATATTTGCCTCTTTTCAAAGGACTGTTTATTGCTCCTAATCCCACGTGTGTAAAGTATGCGCTTTCACTGATGGGCTTGTGCAGCGAACAATTGAGACTGCCACTGGTGCCTCTGGATGCCGAGCAAAAATTGGAAATGAGAAATCTGCTTTCACAGTGCGAAGTGGACACTTTATCTGTAAAAGGAAATCTTTGTGGTTCAAGATAAGTTAGTCAAAGTAATTCCTCTTGGCGGTCTTGGCGAGATCGGCAAAAACACTATGGCTATACAGTGCGGCAACGACATTATTCTAGTGGACGCCGGGCTGGCTTTTCCTTCCGATGATTTAATTGGAGTGGAGCTTGTACTGCCTGATATTTCCTGGCTGGTGGAAAATCAAGAAAAAGTGCGCGGGCTTGCCATCACTCATGGTCATGAGGATCATATCGGCGGCGTGCCGTTTATATTAAAGGAAATGTCCATACCTTCCATTTATGGACCAGCTCTGGCTCTGGGTTTGCTTGAATCCAAATTGTCCGAAATAGGACTGGAAGACCGCACCAATCTGGTAAAAGTAAAACCACGTCAAAGAGTGCGCATGGGTTGTTTTGAAGTGGAATTTATCCGTTGCACCCATTCTATCGCCGACAGTTTCTCATTGATTATTCGCACACCAATCGGAGTGCTTGTGCACACTGGTGATTTCAAATTTGATTTGACTCCTGTAGACGGCGAGCTTTTTGATTTTGCCAGTCTGGCTAGAGCGGCTGATGAAGGCATTCTTTTGTTGATGAGCGACAGCACCAATACAGAAAGACCTGGTTATACTCCTTCTGAAAAAACAGTCTGGAGCAAATTGAATGAAGTTTTTGCCCGGGCCAAAGAACGCATTATTGTCACCACTTTTGCAAGCAATGTGCACCGGGTCAAACAAGTTCTTCTTGCTGCCATGCACTACGGCAGAAAAGTTGCCATTCTGGGGCGCTCGATGCATAAGTTTGCAGAGCTCAGCCGGGAACTGGGGTATATGAAATTCCCGGACAACCTGCTTATTCCGATAGAACAGATAAAGGACTATCCCTACAACCAAGTTGTCATCCTCACAACAGGAAGCCAGGGTGAACCTCTCTCGGCCCTTACACGCATAGCAAACGACGAGCACAAATTCATCAGTATTGTCCCTGGTGACACTGTAATAATTTCGGCCACGCCAATTCCGGGCAATGAGCGGTCGATAGCTAATACCATAAACAAACTGTTCCTGCGCGGAGCCGAAGTGGTTTACGGCAAGGGTTCAGGCATCCACGTTTCAGGACACGCCTGCCAGGAAGAACAGAAATTGATGCTGAATTTGTGCAGTCCCAAGTTTTTCATGCCCATACACGGCGAGTACAGGATGCTTGTGAAACATTGCGAACTGGCTCATGAATGCGGCGTCAAAATGGAAAATACTTTTGTTTTGAAAAATGGAGAAGTGCTTGAATTAACCCGCAACTCCGGCGCCAAAAACGGTATCGTCAAATCAGGCGTCATCTTGATAGATTCAAATCGTGAATGGCGGATTAATTATGAAACAGTGAGCGACCGCCAGCACCTGTCACAAGAAGGTCTGGTCATGGTAGTCACCACCTGTGGCGCCGATGGGAAAATTCTTGCCGGTCCGGATATTTCAATCCGAGGCATCATTTTGCCCGGTGATGTGCCAGCCGAAGAGTTTGTTTTGCGGATAAGAAAAGAAGTTGAATCACTGCTTTCCGGCAAAAAGAAAAAGTGGAAGGACGAAGAGCATATCTCTTTGCACATACAAGATGGTCTGGAAGAATATCTGCAGAAAAAAATGAATGCCAGTCCTTTGGTCCAGGTCAAAGTAAATCTAGTGCCTGTTGAATCAGACAACTTGACAAGCTCGACTGGCGGAAAATCTGGAAAAAGTCGCAAAAGCGCCACCAGTTCTGATTGAGGCCCCAAGAAAAATCCCTCCTTTTGAGGGGAGGGATAATTACCTGTTGTGTGGATTAGATGCAGGTAAGGAGGAGACAGAAAGAGCGCCGGGCAGACAAAGCTCCTTCGCTTCTGTAAGTAACATCATAACAATGCTGACATCCGTGGTCAGTTAAAAAAATGGTGGTTCGAATCGATGGAAGCGCCGCCAGGAATTTTCTTAAAAACTGTTAATACTATTTACAAGGCATTTCAAACCGTTTTGTAGCAATAGCAATAATGGATGCACTAAAACCAAAACCTCTTGACTTCCGCCGTGGATTTACTCCTCACTCAAAAAATTTTTCGGCAGTTTGTCCCTTAAGGCTCAGTGGTTTGCTGATAAGAGTTTTAACCACATTCACTTCTTACATGCACTTTTCAAGTTATTCAAATAGTAGGATAGTAACTTTCCGGGTCAATTATCCAAATTAATGAAAAAGAGACTGCTCAAATATCTCTGCTGTCCAGATTGCTCCGGAGATCTTGGTTTAGCCGGCATAAATTCTGAAGAAGAAATAAAAGAAGGCATGCTTGCCTGCTTGCAATGCGACAGGCAATATCCGATACAAGGAGGCATCCCTCGCTTTGTCGAAGAAACACATAACGAAGACCTGCTTACAGGCGAAAGATTCAGCGAATCCTGGCACGAATTTTCGCGAGTCAATTACA
>CAZEQP010000523.1:0-3363 GCA_964514345.1 uncultured Candidatus Obscuribacterales bacterium | reverse complement strand
CCGCCGTGTCCGGCACCGTCAGGCACTATAGTCATGCCTGAAACATGACCACCGGTCAGAATTGTGGCTATGGCATGAGAGAATTCATGAATGAATGTGGAAAATTGATTCAACGGCATGAAAATGAATGACAGCGCCGGTATCTTGACAATAATCAAAGTGAGCGCCAGTATGACAAAAAAGGCAGCCGAGTTCGGACTTCCCGGCGGATCATCCGGCTTATTTTCATTCTTAACCGTTATCGGTTGTGTTTTTTGTTTTTTGCTTTCTTTATTAATTTCAGCTTCCAGGGAGGCAAGCTTCTTGTCGGTGTCTTTGTCCCACTTTGCTTGTTTAACCTGATCAGGCTCAACCGCCGCCAATTCATCAGTCTTGCCTTTTTCTTTCAATTCGACCTTTTCTTTGTTCTTATCGCCAAAGACGGTCTTGATAGATTTTTTTTTCCGGTCAGACATGGCTTTTTGCCTTTTGATGTCAGTAGATTGCCAAATTTATTCCACTATATTTGATTCTACTTCCTGAGGTTTTCTTTGACTTATCCTGGGGAAATATTTCCTTATGGATAGAGAAGACCAGCAAAATTCATCGGGCACTCAAACCGTGCCGGGGCAATCTCAGGCAACTGCACAATGGTTATCGAGACTTGACCCTGTTTCCAACCAGATTATGGAAAGTCTTATGACAAGCAATGTGGGAACGCAAGCGTTCTCGTCATCATTTGCCTTGTTTGATTTCATTTTCAATAGTTTCGCCACTTTTGCCGACGAACTTAATAAGAATTCACCAGATGAAAGTTTAACCGTCAAAATAGAGCGTCCTTCCGCACCTTCTGAAAGGCCCAATCCTCAGAACGCTTTTGAAATGATTCGCATTATGAAAGGCCACATTTCAGTAGGGATGTGGGCTTTGATTCTTTATGCAAAAGACGGATATTTGTCTGTGCATCTTTTGCCCAGTCAATTTCTTTCAAGCATAGTCGAAGACAAAATGGGTGATTTTCCGGCTTATCTGGAGATTGTCCAGCCGGAAGGACAAACCGGAAGCTGGCAAATTGAAAACAAACCGATAGTAATTGAAGTAATTCCAGGACTTATTCGCCATTTGGTTGAGCATCTGGTCAGAGTTTCACGTGGCGAAGCAACTGCAAATGAGCGCTTTTCCTTTTTCTCTCCACGTAAAACAAAAGAAACACCGTCTCTTGCTCCTGTTCCTGTATCTGAACCGGCTCCGGCTCCTGTACTCACTCCTGCGCCGCCTCCCTCAGCGGTGCCGGCTCCCGCCCCGCTACCTTTTACAATGCCTGCCTCTGTACAGGCTGCCATTGCCGGAAATGTTTTACCCTCAGCCAATCCGGCCCCCGCCGGTCCTGGTGCTACTCCAACGTCAAACGGCGGAGATGCTCCTCAAGCGCAGTCTTCACCAAACAATCAAGCAATCACACGCTCACAAATCATAAAAAATCTCATGCAAGAAGCAAGAGAAAAAGAAAAAAATGCCAATCAAATTTTTTATGAGCGACCTAATCCTCAAACAATTGAGCAAGAAAAAACAGTGGCGGTGCAACAGTTCGCCATGCCCGGCGCGCCTGATTTAGGGTTTCAGAATCCTTCTACTTCCAACCCTGGTACTTCCTCCAGTACCAGTAATCCTGCACTCCCTCCATTTCCAGCACCTCCTGCCGGGCTTTTCGGCTCACCGCCTCAAGGATTTTCGGCACCGCCCGGTGCACCGTCAATGCCGACACAGCTTGAACAATCTAATTCTCAAACTCCAGCCCTTGCCAATCAACCGCAAGCATTTCAAGCTCCGCCTCCTTCTCCCTTTGCCAGACCGAGCGCTCCTTCCGGTTCAGCGCCACCAGCACCACCGCCGCCACCAGGCATGCCACCGCGTCCGGGGCAAGCGCCGCCAAATGCCGTTTCCGGCGCGCCTCCAGCTCCACCCGGACCCGGGTTCGGTTCGCCGCCGCCATTTCCTGGCGCAGCTCCTGCTGCTCCTCCACCGGTTCCAGGTCTGGCCTCCATCTCACCTCCGCCAATGCCGACGCATTTTGCTCCGCCACCACCGCCAGCTCCATCGGCACCGGCAGTCCCGGTTGTTCCTTTTCCGCAGTTTACTCAAACTGCTATGCCTGCCGCACAACTGCCTGAGTCGCTTTTAGAAGAAGTCTCGCAATCTTCGAGTGCTCAAGCACCGGCATCCAAAAGTTTGTTCGACGACGAAGACGACTCACAAGAACAAGAAATTGTTGAGCCTTCTATTGAAGAGCAATCTTACGATGAACAAGATCAAGAAGCTTTTGCTCTGGATGGCGGTGCTGAATCGGGAGTCCAATTCGAAACAGAAGAATCACTTGAATTAGAGCCCGCAGCCGATAGTGAGTATCAGGCAGAAACACCGGCAGAAAGTGAGTCTTACTTGCAAGAAACGGTAAATTCGGATGTCCAGTACGACGATTCTCAATATGATGTTTCATATCAAGAACAAGAAACTGAAAATTATCAAAGCGAAGATACTTTCAATGAGTACGATCAGGAAGAAGTTGCTTACGACCAGTATGAGACTGACCCTTCCTATCAAATGAATGGACAAATCACCAACGGTTTTGCCGCCAGCATTGCAGAACCTCTGGATACGCCTGAAGCACTCGGACAGATAATGTATCAGAGCGAACGAGTGATGAGAGAAGGCTGCAATCACATCCTTAACGAACTGGACCAGGTGCTTGACTCACTAAGAGCGGCTGCTCAAGTGGCAATGCACAACGATAACATTCAGGCTGTCACCGACATAATGCACCATTCAAAACAAATCAAAGCTCTTAGAGAACGGCTTGTAGTCTTCAAAGACGAAAACGTAAAAGAAGAGTGATTCAGAACACTCCAATTTCTTTGAGAATTTGTTTGGAAATGTCTTTTGCCTTGCGTCCGGTGATACCATTTTCGCCCTCTACTTTAGTGGCGAATACATAAGCTTTTTTGTCGCTTTCCACAAAACCCACAAACCAGCCCAACACCAGTTTTCCATTCTCCTGACTGGTTCCGGTTTTGCCGAACAAGACACCTTTTTGAGAGCTGTCCACTTTCAAAAGTTCTTTCACAGTTTGCTGTGTTTTTTTGGAAAGAGGCAGTTTTTCTTGATAAAGCCGATTGAGAAAGTCCACTTGTTCTATATTGTTTATGCGCAGAGATCCGGTCTTATCCAGCCAGAAATCAACTTTTCCACTGGATGCGTCTTCGTTTCCATAATGCAAAAGTTTCAAATAATGATCAATTTTTTTTGTGCCGATACGATTTAAAATTCTCTCGCAATACCAGTTCACCGACTCGCTCAAAGCAGTTCTTAAATTGTGATCCTGCTTCC